>USIM01000040.1 GCA_900554675.1 uncultured Sutterella sp. | reverse complement strand
TTTCCTCGTAAACCCTAGTGATTTATGAGGATATGGGAAGTTTTCTTTTAATTTGTTAGGAGTATTCCGATGTCCACTATCGTTCGTCCCGAAAGCATGCAACGCATCAACAATGAAGCGTTGGCGACGGCTTTCATTGAAGAACAAGTGAAGTTGATCTGTGAACAAGTCGGTGACAAGAAGGTTTTGCTTGCTTTGTCTGGCGGTGTTGACTCTTCTGTGGTTGCTGCTTTGTTGATTAAGGCCATTGGCCAACAATTGGTTTGCGTGCACGTGAACCACGGTTTGTTGCGCAAGGGCGAACCGGAACAAGTAGTTGAAGTCTTCCGTAACCAAATGAACGCCAACTTGGTGTATGTTGATGCCGTTGACCGCTTCTTGGATAAGTTGGCCGGTGTTGCTGATCCTGAAACCAAGCGTAAGGTGATCGGTGCTGAATTCATCCGCGTTTTCGAAGAAGAAGCTCGTAAGCAAGAAGGTATCGAATTCTTGGCTCAAGGCACGATTTATCCGGACATTTTGGAAAGTCACGGTGTTAAGGCTCACCACAACGTGGGTGGCTTGCCCGAAGACCTCCAATTCGGTTTGGTTGAACCGTTGCAATTGCTCTTTAAGGACGAAGTCCGCATGGTCGGTAAGACCCTCGGTTTGCCCGATGGCATGGTTTATCGTCAACCGTTCCCGGGTCCGGGTCTTGGCGTTCGCTGCTTGGGCGCTATCACGCGTGACCGTTTGGAAGCTGTTCGTGAATCTGACGCTATTTTGCGTGAAGAATTCGCTAAGAACGGTTTGGAAGGCAAGGTTTGGCAATACTTTACTGCTATCCCGGACTTCAAGAGCGTTGGCGTGAAGGACAACAAGCGCACGGACGCTTGGCCTGTGATCATTCGTGCCGTCAACACCGTTGATGCCATGACCGCTACGGTTGAAGATGTTCCGTTTGCTTTGTTGCAACACATCACGCAACGTATCACCAACGAAGTTGAAGGTGTTAATCGTGTTGTCTTCGATTTGACGCCGAAGCCCACGGGCACGATCGAATGGGAATAAGCTGAATCAGCTAATCACTGTTCTGATTAAAGAGAAGGTTGAGATCATTGATTTGGTTTCAACCTTTTTTCTTTCTTTCGCAAATCTAAAAAAACTTCTTGACACCTTGCTAATCTTGCTACTAATTATGATTAGTAGTTAGCAGTAATTAATTAGTACAACGAAAAGAAAATTCGATTGCCTCTTCATTAGAAAAAAACGGCCACCTCATTTTCGAGGTGGCCGAAGTCTATGTCTTTGGTTGATGTTTAAAAGATTAACCTAAGAAGATAGCGTTAGCGATGATGGTTACAACCATACCGACTAACATCGGGACGGCCGTACGACGCACGATTGCCATCGGGGAGACACCCGCAGCACCGGCAACGGCGATGATGACGCCTGCAACCGGGCTCATGGCACGCAACATACCGGAAGCAAATTGCATCGGCGTCACGAGCGAGGTCACCGTACCACCGAGACCGGCAGCAACATCAGGAGCAAGAGCAGCAAAGCTCGAGTAAGCGCCCACACCGGAACCCGTCAAGAACGTGACCAAACCGACGATGGACGTCAAGATGATCGTCATGAAGTTCATACCGGCGCCCACACCTTGAGCGGAGTCGATGAGCATCGTGATAAGGCCGGAGACCTTAAGAGCGTTAGCAAAGAATTCTGCGCAAATGATCAAGGAGACGATACCGGCAAACATCTTACCCATGGCTTGGAAGAAGGTGACGGCGTCCTTGAGCACACGCTTGGGATCGCGCAAGCGAATCAATTCAACGATGACAACCAAGATCCAAACGAGAAGCAATGCAGCCACCGTATCAATCTTGATGCTCGTCACAACAAGCTTACTGAAAACGATCATCAAAACGACAGGCAACCACGGGAAAATGGCGTACCAAACCGGCACTTCAGGTGCTTCGGTCTTCTTGGCTTCGGTGGCTTCAGCGTAGACGTCATCGTTTTTGTTGTCGTAGTACTTTTGCACGAAGTAGTGGCAAATACAAACGGCGATAAGCGTGGGGATAGCAACCGGCAATTGGCATTGAACGAAGTAGATAATCGGGTCAAGGCCTGCGGTCTTAGCAGCAAGGTTAGCAGTCCCTGCGGCTGGTCCCAAGGTCATACCGGCAGACGTACCGATAACGGCAGGGGCAGCAGCGGCAGAAACGCCCACACCACGAAGAATCGGGAATAAGGCAACGAGGAGCAACATGGCCAAACCTGCAGCAGACGGGATCACCATCACGAGCGTTTGACCGACGAGGTAACCACCCACGAGCACGAGGTACGGGGCCTTTAACATGGCTAAGGGCTTAACGGCAACGTTCACGAGAGCGCGAGCTGCACCGATCTTATCCATGTAAGCGGCAAAGCCACCGGCCGTCATAATAAGGAAGCCAATCCCGGCACTTTGCTTCGTACCGATGCTCTTTAAGAGGGCCATCACGTCAAAGCCGACAAAGCCGGAGGGCTTCACACCCTTCGGAAGGAAAGAGGTTTCGCCTAAGGCGATGGCGGCAAGGAAAATTGCCAAGCCAGCGAAAAGGAGCACCATGTGCGTTTGGTAGCGTTTAATCAACGCCCAACCCGCAATCACGGTGACGATAACAGCAAAGAGAGCTAGCATAGATATCTCCGCTTATTTAAGAAAAGATTGAAATTCTTCGTCAAGGCTGGCGATGGAAGCGTCAATGGCTTCGCTCTTTTGCTTTGACCAAAGGTTAAATGCCGCTACTTCGGCTGTTAATTCCTCGAGCATACGGCTGACTTCCTTGGGAGCAGCAGAGCCAGAGGTCTTACGATTATTGATAATGTCGCGAGGATCAAGGGCAGCCTTGAATTCTTCTTCGGACATCGGGCACGTGTGATCGCCTTCGGGGTATTCGGCTTCAATCACTTCCTTGTAGATGCGTTGCATTTCAGCGTAGGGGAAGGTCAAAGGCAAAATACCATTGGCGCGTGCGTAGCCCACCATTTTGCTTGCGACATGGTGACCGATACGGAAGGGCACCTTATGGTCGTGCATCAAACGGTCGGCGATTTCTTGACTGGCCGTCCAGTCGAGATTTAATTCTTCAATGGCACGTTCTTTATTGATAACAAGCGAATTGAGAACCTTCATGAGGTTTTCAAGCATCTTGATCGTGTCATCAATGATGCCGGCATGAATCTTCGTGCTCTTGCCGTCAATCATGCCCGTGTTGGTGTTGTGAGCACGCGTCAAAACGGACATGGCATCAGAGACCACGTCGCTGGCATAGCCGCGAACACTGATCATCAAACCGGGGTTACGCTTTTGCGGCATGGCAGAGGACACATAGGTGTTACCTTCAGCGAGCAAAATCCAGGGACGCGGTTGGGCGTATTGCGTCATGATGTCAGCGATGAAGTGACCGACATGAAGACCGATGCTCGATTGAATTTGAGCCAATTCAACCGGAAGATCCGTCATGGAGATTTGCGTGGCGTCAAAAGCATTGCGGGTGGGCTTATCAAAACCTAAGCGCGTTGCCATACCGTCACGGTCAAGGGGCCAGCCCGTACCGTTTAAAACGCAAGCGCCCATGGGGCAAACGTTTAAGCGATCGTAAAATTCCACTAAACGTTCGTGGTCACGCTTGAAGCCCTCGAGAAAGCCCAAGAGGTAGTGAGCAAAAGAGGTCGGTTGTGCGGCCACCCCGTTGGTGTAGCTCGGCAATATCGTGTCTTTATGTTCTTGACCCAATTCGATCAAACGAGTCATGACCGTGGTGAGACTGTCGGCAAGGCGAAGCACATGATCACGCATCATGGCGGAGCGATAGGTCGAGTGCATGTCTTGGCTGGAACGACCCACATGAATGACCGTTACTTCGGGGCCGGCAGCGGCGATGAGCTTCGGTTCAAATTGAATGACGCGCTTTACGCGATTTTCAGGATCCACACCGGAATCCAACACCGTTTGAATACCGACTGCGGCCTTTTTGGCTAAATCGGTGGACAAAAGACCCAAACGGGTGTTCGTCACCACCGTGGCTTTATTCATTTGGCCGAGCCAGAAAAATTCGTCTCTCACGCTTTTCTCCTCATAGAAATTCGACGATTAAGAGTTTTCGTGTTTAAAGTTTGACACAGCCCTGATCGGATGAATAGTCAAGTGACGCAAAACTAGTTTGCGCAAAATGCAAACTGTTGAGTTTTCTTCTTACGATGATGTACACTCCTAAGTAATTGAATTTCTTTAAGTTAGGGTTTCTACCGATGAGCTCACGTTTAGATGATTTGACTGCATGGCGCATTTTCGTCACTTTTGCCAAGTTGGGTACGGTGAGCAGTTGTGCACAAGCGCTGGAGTTGGAACCCTCAACGATTTCCAGAGCCATTACGGCGTTAGAAAAGGGGATTGGTCAGTCATTGGTTGTGCATCACAGCCGTCCGATGGAGCTCACCAAAGCAGGGAAAAAAGCCTTAGCTCGGATGGAACCTCTTTTGAGAACGCACCAACAGCTCATTGACTCGTTGACGGCCGATGCCGCAGCGATGCAAGGCCACGTGCGACTGTCTGCGCCTCCCGGATTTGCCACGCGTCGCTTAACGCCATTTTTGGCAAAGTTCAAGGAAATCTATCCCAACATTTCTGTGGATATTGTGGTGGGGATGAAAGAAGACGATATTGCCAAAGGTCTTTGCGAAGTCGGGGTGTTGACGGGGGAACCGACGCTGCCGGGGCTCACGTACATGAACCGAGGTCGCAACGTTTATTTGCCGGTCGCAACACCGGAATATATTGCCAAGCACGGGATGCCTCTTTTACCCAAAGATCTTATGAACCATACGGTTTATGTGTACTCAGGCCCCGTTCGTAAAGAAACGAAATCCCTGGTTCGACGTGGTCAAGAAGTGCCTTTGATTTTGGATCGTGTGGTCAGAATGGTGGACATTACGGCTATTCGTGAGGCACTCTTAAACGACATGGGCGTAGCTGTTGATATGCCCTTGGTGCAAATTTACGAAGACATTGTCGCTGGGCGCCTTGTGCCCATTTTGCCGGGGTGGATGAAGCAACCAGAAGAATGTTTTATTGTGACCACACGAAGCAATTGGCACATTCGGCGTGTGCGCATATTCCTTGAGTGGTATGCCTTGCAGATGCAAGAAGAGTTCGCGATGTATGAAAAAGCCGTGGCAGGTATTGTCGGTTTGCCGCCTCGAGAAGACTTTGATAGAACCGAAGTTTTCCATACCCAAAAGAATCAAAGCGCGTCTCAAGGTTAACCTTTAATTTTCTAACTAAGAAAAAAATCAAGAAAATCAAAAACCTATGGGGTTAACCCTTGGAATTAGGTACTTTAACCTAGAGTGGGTGATATAAGTAGTAAATCTTAGCTGTAAATATTTGTTTCAGCGTAGTTACTGTGTTAGATTGCCCCGAGATTCTTGGACACGAATCGTTGTCCAAGATTTTTTTTTAACCTCTATTTTTGGATTTTCCAATGGTTTTTCTTCATTTTGCACTGCTTTTTGCTTGCATCGTGTATGCAGCTAAGTTAGGCGGTATCGGCGTCGGTATGGCCGGCGGCCTCGGCATGTTCATTGCCGTTTTCGGTTTCGGTTTGAAGCCTGGTTTCATTCCTGTTGACGTGATCATGATCATCATGACCGTGATCTTCGCTTGCTCCGTGATGCACGTGGCCGGCGGTATGGACTACTTGGTCCGCGTCTCCGGTAACTTGCTTCGTAACAATCCGAAGTACATCAACTACTTGGCTCCTGCTGTCACGTTCGTTTTGACGGTTTTGTCCGGTACGGGCTTTACCGCTATGTCCGTTTTGAACGTTATTCAAGAAGTGGCTAAGCAAAATGGTGTTCGTCCGTCTCAACCGTTGACGGCTGCTGTGATTGCCTCTCAAGTGGCTATTACCGCTTCTCCGATTTCTGCCGCTACGGCCGCTATGTGGGTGACGGTTGAAACGATGGGCGTGTCCTTCGGTCAAGCTTTGATGGTGATCATGCCGGCTGCATTGTTTGGCTCCATCGTCAGCACGGTTATTGCGAGCTTCCAAGGCTGCAACTTGGCCGATGATCCGATCTTTAAGCAACGTATGGCTCAAGGCCTCGTGTCCATGACGTCTACGGCTGAAAAGGAAAAGCCGTTGCCTGCTAGCGCCAAGACCTCTGTGATCATCTTCTTGTGCTCTGTGCTCTTTATCGTGCTCATGCTTTTGTTCAAGAAGCAAATTGGTCACACGTTGGGTTCTCGTGACATCATCGTGATGTCCATGTTGATGGCCGGTCTCGTCATGTTCTGGGTCTGCAAGGTTCCGTTGACGAAGATTAAGGAATCCACGCTCTTTGCTGGTGGTTACGAATCTTTGATCGTGATTCTCGGTATCGTGTGGTTGTCTTCCACGATCATTTTGCCGTACATCCCTGAAATTAAGGTTCAAGCTACGGAATTGTTGGGTCAATACCCGGCTCTCTTGGCTGTTGCCTTCTTCTGCGTGTCTGCCTTATTGTTCTCTCAAGGTTCTACCTCCGCCTTGTTGGTGCCGGTGGCTGCCTCCTTGGGTTGCGACGCCTCCATGATTCTTGCTTCGTTCGTTGCTTGTTCTGCTTTGTACATCACGAACGTGTACCCGACCTCTGCTTTCGCCGTTTCTTGCGATGACACGGGTTCCTACATGGGCAAGTGGAGCGGTTCTTACGTGATCAACCACCCGTTCTTTATCCCGGGCTGCGTTGGTTTGATCGCTGCAGTCCCGTTCGGTTTCTTAATGGCTGGCATCGTTATCTAATTGATAGACTAGCAATAATGTCCTAGAACATTCTGTCTAAAGGGGTTTGGGTTCAAACAACCTAAACCCTTTTTTATCAGTTCACATCACAACACAACAATAAACTTTTCAAAGCGTGAAAGTAGCTCACTCCTCATCAGATGAGGACGGAACTATCGGAACTTTGAATTGATAATACAAATCAACAGAAGGCTCCATTGGTAGGACTTTTTAATACTTTTCCTCTTTTATATTTTGCAAAAGCGCCAAGCACGCCTGCCACGAGCATCCGGCCTGATCCTTGGGGCTCAACAACCGTTTTTCGGTCTGAGGCCACACCACTCCCACGGTCGGATCGTCGAACTGAAGCGTTGCTTCACTTTGGGGATGATAGTAATCGGTGCATCGATATAAGACGTGTGCGGTTTCACTTAAAGTCACAAAACCATGCGCAAAACCTTCGGGGATAAAGAGTTGTTGCATCGACTCGCTATCTAAAATCACGCCCGTCCATTGACCGAACGTCTCTGACTCTTCTCGAAGATCCACCACCACGTCGAAAATTTTGCCCGATGTCACGGTGACAAGTTTTCCTTGCGGATGGCTGTACTGAAAATGAAGCCCTCGAAGAGTGCCATATTGAGAAACCGAGAAATTGTCTTGCACAAAGCGCACGCCCAACCATTCTTCGTAGCGATTAGCT
>USIM01000039.1 GCA_900554675.1 uncultured Sutterella sp. | reverse complement strand
GATTTCAGCGCCCACCAAATATTGGTAGCTCAAAGAGTCAATCAAAAGCATCACGCCATCTTTGACCATTTGGGCATCGTCATCGTTAACAGTTTCATCAAATTGGAAACCGTATTGGAAACCGGCACAGCCACCGCCTTGCACAAAGACGCGCAACTTTAATTGATCATTACCTTCTTCTTCAATCAAGCTTTTAACTTTAGCAACAGCAGCATCCGTGAAATGAATCGGTTCCGGTGCCAACAATTCTTCGTTTTCTTGCATGATCAATCCTTAAAACTTTCAAGTAGTGAAGAGTGGATTATACGGCCTCTTTTGCACCTTGCAAAAGATAAAAATTGTCAAAAATCGTGATGAAACATGCGCATTGCCTTTAAAATAAGGAGAGTTAGCATTTAAGAGATTTATTGTGCCCACCGGTTTATTTTCACACCGTTCGTGTTTTGAACACATCACTGACGAACGCAGCCCCGAGTCCCCTCTTCGGATCGAGTCCATTGAGGAACGTTTGGTTGCAAGCGGTCTTTATCAAGCCTTCAAACACATTGAAAGTCAACGCCAAGCCACGGACGCTGATATTTTGCGTGCGCACGATGAATCCTATTTAACGCTCGTTAAAAACAAAGTCCCCAAAACCGAAGGGGAAATGGCCTACATCTGTGAAGACACGGCCCTTTGTTCCGGTTCATTAAACGCCGCCCTTCAATCCGCAGGTTGCGTCTTGGATGCCGTTGATACGGTCACAAACAACAAACTTCGCAATGCCTTTTGCATGGTGCGCCCTCCTGGACACCACGCTCACCGAAACGGTGCAGGTGGCTTTTGCATCTTTAATAATGTTGCCATTGCCACTCTTTATGCCATTGAAGTTTTAAAACTCAATAGCATTGTCATTATCGACTTTGATGCTCACCACGGCGACGGCACGGAAGACATCGTCAAAAATCACCCCAAGATTGAATTCTTCTCGTTATTTCAAGAAGGCATCTTTCCGCATGTAGGCGGTGGTTTTTCAGCTCCCAATATTCATAATGAAGCGTTGTCTTCGGGGGCAACGGGCGATGAAGCGTGCGAAATTATTCGTAATGTTTGGGCGCCGATCATTGAAAAGAAAAAACCTGAACTCATTTTGATTTCGGCAGGTTTTGACGGACACGCCAATGAAGTAATGGCGCAGCTGGATTTCTCAGACTTGGATTTTGCTCACATCACGCGTGTTATTGATGACATTGCCCACGTGGTCTGCGACGGACGCATTGTGAGCGTCTTAGAAGGCGGCTACGAGTGTCGCTCTTTGGCCCGCTCGGTTGTCGCCCATATTCGCACCTTAGCTCACCTCTGATATTGGAGCCCTCATGGAGTTTTTCTCATCTGCTCACCTCAAAGACGGTGTCACCAAAAAAGAAATTTGGGCATGGTCGGCGTTTGACTTTGCTAATTCCGGTTACACCACCGTGGTTTTGACTGCTGTCTTTAATGCTTACTTTGTGGGGGTGGTCTGTGGAAACGCCTCTTGGGGCACACTTTTGTGGACGTCGGTGATTGCGGCAAGCAACATTCTCTCAATCGTTTTGATGCCCTTTATCGGTGCTGCCACCGACTTAAAAGCCAATAAGAAGTTCTGGGTTATCTTGATGAGTCTTTTGTGCATCTTGGGCACATTAGGGCTTTATTTCACCCATGAAGGAACGATTCTTTTAGCCATTGCTATGATCATTATCAGTAACTTTGGCTACAACGTAGGGGAAACGCTCAATTCGGCCTTTTTGCCGGAACTCGCTAACGATGACTCCCTGGGCAAAGTCTCCGGCTGGGGTTGGAGCTTTGGTTATTGTGGCGGGCTTTTAACCCTTGGGATCAGTTTAGCCATCGTGAGCATGATGCAAAGTGGCGGCGCGGGTGCTGAGGATTACGTACCCTACACGATGCTCGTGACAGCCATCGTCTTTATCATTGCCGCCGCACCCTTGGCGCTTTGGTTAAAGGAACGTGCAACGCCTCGCTCTCAGGCGCGTTTTATGACGTTGGTTAAAGAGTCTCAAGCCTCTTTGGTTCAAACATTTAAGTCACTTCCGCAACACAGAAATTTCGCCTTTTTGGTCTCAAGTGGCCTCTTTTTCCAAGCAGGCATTGCCGTTGTCGTAACGCTTGCTGCCATCTACGCCAACCAAGTGATGGGCTTTTCGGAAGCCGAAACCATTTTCATGGTGCTCTTGGTCAATATCACGGCCGCGATCGGTGCCTTTGCTTTTGGTTACGTTGAAGACAAAATCGGTCACAAGTACGCCTTGATGCTCACATTGGTTGTTTGGCTTGCCATGATTGGCGTTGGTTACTACGCCCAAACCAAACCGGTTTTCTGGATTGCCGCCAACTTAGCCGGTATTGCCATGGGTTCGAGCCAATCCGCAGGTCGCGCATTGGTGGGTGCTTTGGCCCCTAAAGAGCAATGCGCAGCCTTTTATTCATTCTGGAACATGGCCCTTTGGGTAGCTAATATTATTGGCCCGATGACCTACGGGACGCTCACCTGGATCACCAATAATGACCATCGTTTTGCCCTATTGATGACGGGTCTTTTCTTTGTGATCGGATTGGTGCTTTTGGTGCCGATTCAGTTGAAAAAGAAAATTTAGTAAGTGATAAAATATTAGTAATTAATAGTGTTTCTCTTCGTTAATTACTAATATGAGCGCAGTTAGCAATCTTAAGCCACCCAAGGATATTCGCATGGAAATCGCGGAGCGATTTCGCGAAGTCAGACTCGATCAAAACATCACGCAAGAGGCGCTTGCCAAACACACGGGCGTCTCTTTGGGATCTCTGAGACGTTTTGAAAGCGAAGGCGAAATTTCGCTTAAAAACCTCCTAAACAACTCTCTCTCTAAAGAGAGAAGGTTTCTTTTGACCTAACATGAGCTTTTTCGTTCGCTTTCTGCCGAGAACCATTTCTCAGCAAAAGCGGCAAACGACTGTCACCCACGCCACAAAAGATTTCGAGACGAACCTCCTCTGGCGTCTGAGCCTTAGGCTCCGACGCAAATGGCCGATCACAATGATCCCCATTACTCGATGGTTTATCAACGATATATCCCGCGTCTCTCAGGAGCTGTTTCGCACCTTCTAAAGTCTCAATGATCTTTGTCGGAATATGTTTTTCTTTCTCAATGTCTGCGCATTGCAATAACAATGCACTAAGAACATCTCGCTGAATCCACTCTGAACTTGAACCCAACTGATGCCATCTTTCAGACAACGCTTTCTTTCTATACGTTTCCGTATAGGGATCGTATTGACTTAGTTTGAGCGTATAGGGTTTTACTTCACTGACCTTTAAACCGGCGCTTTCAGCCTTGCTCTTGAGTCGCTCAATAAAACTTGATGCTCCGCTCTTACCTAAACTCTTTCCAAAGTGTCCTCTTTGAAAGGCTTTCCAGTGATTCTTTTCAATACGAATATCGCCCGCCAAGGACAATAACAAATTCGCTAATTGTCCATGTTCACAGCGTCGAGTCGCAGCCACTCTCCGATGGTAGTCGGAGAGTTGAGCAACTCGCATTTTGTAACTCTTCGTTTGCTTTAACTTAACACCCTTTTTCAGAGTTCCATTGCTTTCATAGGCCTCTTCATTATTTTGACGCAAGCTTCGATCCATCGATCGTTGCATCCGACGAATGACCGCTTCATTAACTTTTGCCGTTGGTGCTATCTGGATCTTCCCTGCGAATTGTTCAGAGAATACAGCAATGGCTTGAGGCCCCGGATCAATGGAAAGGCGTTCACTGTCAGGTGCATAAATATGCTTAACGGGGGCGGTTCCTTCCAAGAGAACTTGCAAAAAGAAGCGCTCACGGTTTTTGATGGTCTTGCGAACCAACCGACAGTATTTAATCTTCTTGTACCCGGTACCGTCTTCTTTTTGAAGCGCCCTTTGGATGTAGTCATCTTTGGCATCAATGATGACGCGGTAATCATGTTTACACCAACTGAGAACGGATTTTTGAAGATTGAACTTCAAGCCGGTGACATTAGTCTTTCCCTCAATGCTGTGCAAACCACGGGAGATAGACTTAAAACGAGGGCGGCCCCCCAATCCAAGCTGATAACGACGAATGCTTTGATAAACACGAGTGGCAATTTTTTGGGTTTCATTGATACCCAACTGATCTTTTCGTCCGCTTCTCTCACGGTGCTTCGCAATCACAGTGTGCAGGTCATACTCGGTTAAACGGTACTGACGATCGAGATTCCGAAAGAGCTCTGATCGCTCTTTTCCTTTTGGCAAGGTACACGCTTTTTTCCACTGAGGGTCTTGTCGCATTTGTTGCAACTGTCCCAAGGCAGTGCCCAATGTTGCATTATGAAGCTGACGGGCAAACTCAAACTTTCTGAGAATCATCCTTGATTCAGAATCGTTGACTTTAATAGGGAGTTCGAGAATAAAGCTTGGGCTAGTCATTGGACGTATTTTACTTCAACGACTAACGTCGTTGCACGGCTTCCTCCTCCTATTGAAATAGGAGGCTTCCGTCGTGAATTTTCTGTGAATTTAGCGATTGGTCTAAACCGTGCTCAAGACTTCGATGATGTCTTTAAGCTCGGAAATCGCATTGACTTATTTGCCCTTCCCGCCAAAACTCGAAAGAGGGCCTCGCGCTAAAGAACTTGCGAAGGATTTCGGCGTTAAGGCGCCGTCTGAATTGATAGTTTTCTAAGATATTGTTTTCCACATTTGTACAAATGTTAAAAGGGGTGGCAGTGCCACCCTATATTCGTCCAATTAAACGAGTTCGCGATCCGCGTAAGGATTATCAAACCCCAAACTCATCAGGGCTTTGATTTCCTTCATTTCCATGACTTCAGCGTCTTCGTCATTCATATGGTCGTACCCATGAGCGTGAAGCGCACCGTGAATCAGTAAGTGTGCCAAATGCTCTTCAAAGGACTTTTCTTGTTCTTTGGACTCGCGAATGAGAACCGGAACACAAATGGCCAAATCCGCAATCGCTTCGGGCTCATGCTGATAATCAAACGTTAAAACGTTCGTTGCATAGTCCTTGTGACGATATTGGCTATTAAGAGCTTGCCCTTCTTCAGCATCAACAAACAACACATTCAAAGTGGTATCGCGTTCAATCGCCGCTTCAATCCACTTTGCCATGGTTTCTTCTGACGGCAACTCGAAGTCGCCATTCTCCATAAATTGAACCGTGAGTTTTGCCATTTTCATTCTCGATTCTTTTCCATCTTTTCAACCAAACGCTCTTGAGCTCGCTTTTCATCGGCCTTTGCATAGGCTTGAACAATGCGAGCAACCAAGGGATGGCGCACAACGTCAGCGGCCGTGAAATAGGTCATCGAAATACCTCGGACACCGGCTAAAACATTTTGAGCTTCAACAAGCCCTGATCGCGTGCCTCGCGGAAGGTCAATCTGCGTGACGTCCCCCGTGATCACGGCCTTAGAACCAAAACCGATACGCGTTAAGAACATTTTCATTTGTTCAGGCGTCGTATTTTGGGCTTCGTCCAAAATCACAAAAGCATTATTGAGCGTACGACCACGCATATAGGCCAAAGGCGCAATTTCAATCGTTTGACGTTCAAGCAAGCGTTGCGTCTTATCGAACCCTAAGAGGTCAAATAAAGCGTCATAAAGGGGGCGCAAATAGGGATCGACCTTTTGAGAAAGATCGCCCGGCAAAAAGCCCAAACGCTCCCCAGCTTCAACAGCAGGACGCGTAAGAATAATGCGCTCAACACGGTCGCGTTCATAGGCGTCAACCGCTGCGGCAACGGCTAAATACGTCTTCCCCGTCCCGGCTGGTCCAATCCCAAACGCAATATCGTGATCCAAAATCGCTTGAATGTATTCGCTTTGACGAGGCGTGCGTCCTTGAAGCTCACGGCGCTTGGTGTGAAGCGTGGGTGTGGTGACCGCATCACCATCAATTTTCTTGGCGGCTTCGCCCACGAAATAAAGTTGCACGTCATCGGTCGTTAATTCGCCCTCCAATTGTGGCACTTTTGCAGCAAACGTCTGA
The DNA here is from genome assembly GCA_900554675.1 of uncultured Sutterella sp. Taxonomy (GTDB): domain Bacteria; phylum Pseudomonadota; class Gammaproteobacteria; order Burkholderiales; family Burkholderiaceae_F; genus Aphodousia. Next base: position 1,758 of record USIM01000039.1, on the reverse strand, counting down.
ATGGCGTTTTGGGCTTCGCGCGCCTTTTGCGTCTCACCGGCAATACGGAATTGATGTCCACGACGAGAGATCGTCACGTCCAAAATCATTTCGATTTGTCGAAGATTGGCATCCATCGGACCCACAAGACTGGACAAGTCAGAGTTGTCCAAATCCACGTTTAAGGTAAGAACTTTTTCTTCTGTACTCATGAAGGTTATTCCTCGCTGGTGACCAATTCGCCCCCCAAAGTGTGCGGGAAGACATCCGTGATTTTGACCATCACCATTTGGTCGGTCAAACTCACATCGCCCTTGAAATTGACCACACGGTTATTGTCCGTGCGAGCCGACATCATGCCTTCACCGCGACGAGCGGGCCCTAAGACCAACACGCGTTGGACGGTACCCAACATGGATTGAGAAATCTCATGCGCCTTGGCTTCATTTTTGGCTTGCAAAAGTTGCAGACGCTTAAGTTTTAATTCTTGCGGCGTTTCGTCCACTAAGTAAGCGGCTGGCGTCCCAGGACGGCGGCTATAGACAAAGGAAAAGCTTGCATCAAAGCCCACGTCTTCCATCAATTGCATCGTGGCATCGAAGTCTTCTTGGGTTTCACCGGGGAAACCCACAATGATGTCGGTAGCAATCGCAATATCAGGACGCACGGCTCGCAAACGACGAATAATGGACTTGTATTCCAAAGACGTATAACCGCGCTTCATGGCGGCCAAAATGCGGTCAGAGCCCGATTGAACGGGCAAGTGCACGTGGTTGACGAGCTTATCGATCTTGCCGTAAGCATCAATCAAACGTTGCGTAAAGTGTTTCGGGTGAGAAGTCGTGTAACGGATACGTTCAATACCGTCAATTTCAGCCACGTACTCTAAGAGTGTGGCAAAGTCAGCGATTTCACCATCGGGCATTTCACCGCGATAGGCATTGACGTTTTGACCTAAAAGCGTCACTTCTTTGACGCCTTGTGCGGCAAGCTTGGCGACTTCTAACAAAACGTCCGTTAACGGACGAGAAATTTCTTCACCTCGCGTGTAGGGCACAACGCAGTAAGAGCAGTATTGGCTGCAACCTTCCATGATGGAAACAAAGGCGCAAGCCCCGCGGGCTTGAGGTTCAGCCAAATGGTCAAATTTTTCAATTTCGGGGAAAGAGATATCGACTTGCGGCTTTTTCGTCTTCTCGCACTTTTCAATCATGGCGGGTAAGCGATGAAGCGTTTGCGGGCCAAAGACAATATTGACGTGCGGAGCACGAGAAAGGATCTTCTTACCTTCTTGACTGGCGACACAGCCACCTACGGCAATCAACATATCGGACTTGCCCGATTCTTTTTTAGCTTCACGAACTCGACCCAAATCAGAGAAGACTTTCTCTTGGGCTTTTTCACGAATGGAGCAAGTATTAAAGACGACTAAATCGGCTTCTTCGACCTTTTCGGTACGCTCGTACCCAGCCGTTTCTTTCAAAAGATCGGCGATTTTTTCAGAGTCGTAGTCGTTCATTTGGCAGCCAAAGCTGCGGAGATAAAGTTTTTTCGCGGTCACGGTTTATATCCGATGCACAAAAGGATGATTAGTTTGAACAATCATCGGGTTAGACAAATTTTTAATGGCGTAATGATACACGTTGCGGGCATCAGAAACGTCGGAAAACCTAAATTTGTGTTAGATGTTAGATGTCAGAGTACTATCCCCCTAAATTTCGAGGATCAATTGTTTTGACGCTTGACAATATAAGTTCTAGCAGTGTTTATATAAGTATA
>USIM01000038.1 GCA_900554675.1 uncultured Sutterella sp. | reverse complement strand
GGAGCCACCTTTGCTCCCCCGGCGCTTTTTACGGGTTGTACCTTGGGCTTAGGCTTCGGTTCCGGCTTGGGCTCAGATTTCTTTTCCGGTTCTTTGACTTTGGGAGGTTCCGGCTTTTCAACCACAACACTCCAAGAGCTCTCCGGAATCGTCATCATCACCCAGTCGGGTTCGAAGCGCAAAGGCTCACGCTTTAAATCCATCTTTTTATTTAGCATCTCGACTTGCTGCATGGCGATACGCTGATTTAAAAGCGCAATCTTCTCCGGCACGTGCACAAATAAAAATAACCCCAACACCACGGTCGCCACTGTTGTGAGAACCTTGGATTTACGAGACGCATCACGCTCTTCAGGCGATCGAAGCACACTTCGACCGAGACCCTTGGCACGAAAACGACCGGTAATGGGGCAACGTCGGATTTCTTTCATCGTTGAGCTTGGGTACTGATCACAAAGCGCCCTTCATTCTTACTCTTGGCTAAATCCACCAAAGGAACAAAGGTGTCAAAGGCGGCTTTGCCGTCCATGTGAATGTTTAAAACGGCTTTTTCCGTTGAAACCAAAACCGCTTCAATGGCTTTGATATCCGTCTTTTTGCCATCCATCATGTATTGACCGTCAGCGGTCACAAAGACACTCACCTGACGGTCAGCTTTCGTGACTTGCGCCGTTTGACTCTCGGGCAAAATGACTTCCAACACAGGGCGCGAGAAACTCATCGTCAACACAAAGAAAATGATGAGCGTAAACAAACAGTCAATCAGGGGCGTTAAGTCGATTTGGGGCTCTTCATCTAAGGGAGAGCCACCTGCGTCCAAAGGGCTATTCATGGCCGTGACCCTCGGGCATGTCTTCAGACTTTAACAATTGAGCATGCTCTTTCTTTAACTTCTTAACGACCTTCAAGGCTCGGTAGCAGTGTTCAACCGCTTCAATGTGCATGCCTCTAAACTTCATCACCAAAGCGTAGTAAACCATCATGGTCGGGATGGCGATGCAAAGGCCCATCACGGTAGTGATCAAGGCTTGCCAGATGCCACCGGCCAACGTATCGGCATCGGGCATTTGCGTAAAGGAGAGCGATTGGAAGACTTCCACCATACCGAAAACGGTACCCAAAAGGCCCAAAAGCGGAGAGATAACGCTAATCACTTTAAGCCAAATAAGACCATTATTGACGCGTTTGAAATTGCGGTGGAACAAGTAAGCGACTTCGCCTCGGATGTTATCGCTGTGAGCCGCTTGAGAGACCACAATATCATAGACAATGCGAATCAAGGGATTGGCATTTTCACGATCGAGATCTCGCAAGCATTGGCTCTTACCCTTTTCAATATCCAGAAAATCTCGACGGAAGTTATTCCAGACGCTATTGAGGTAAAGCCAAAGCCAAATGGCGCGGTAGATGGCGTAGATTCCTAAAAAAATCAAAGCCACGCCCGCAGGACCAATCAGTTGATAACTCGAAGCAATCGTTTCCATTTACTTATTCACTCTTTTTTAACGACAAGAGGCTTGTGATCGTAAAAAACGCCACAAGCCCTTTGTCAGTATTTAGGTGAAATCAAGAAAATCCTTGATTTCACGGTTGGCACACCAACATCAATTAGAACGTTGCCGTGAACTTCACAGCCGCATGGCGACCCGGTTCGTACACGGTACGGACAAGGTCATCCATTTTACCGCCATTGTAGCGATAGAGCTTGTCACCAATGTTATAAATACCGGCATCCAAACGGTAAGCCTTATTCGGACCGAAGGCGACACCACCAGTCAAGTTAAAGGTGGTAAAGCCACCAAACTTCGTCGTCTCTCCTTTTGTCGTATCACCGTTCGTCGTCTCATCGTCTGCGAAATTAAACTCTTCAGTCTTCGTTTGCGTAACGATATAGAAGTCAGCATTCCAGTCAGCATTCATAGCGGTCTTGAAGTAACGCACACCCACGCGAGCCGAAGCCTTAGGCGTACCCGTCTTCTTCGTTGTGACATCACCATGATCATATTCTCGCTGTAATAACGTCACAGTCGTGTATGGCTCAAAGTCGCCAACTCGAAGGCTCGATTGCATTTCAAAACCAAGGGTCTTGGCTTCGGCAATGTTTCGATATTCAAAAATATCTTTACCGTCGGGGGCTGCCGTAATGTAGTTATCAGCAACAGAGTAAAAGACTGCCGTATCTAACGTTAAGCCACCCTTTTGATAACGAGCACCAATTTCAAAGTTATCGCTTGTTTCAGGCTTCAAATTCTCGTTGGCTCGAGTGATATGACCACCCATCATAGAGTCAATAAAGAGTTCTTGCAAAATCGGTGCACGATAGCCTTGGGCGTAGTTGGCACGCAAAACAAGGTTTTCAAAACCATTGTAAGTCAAGCCAGCATTAAAGACGGCCTTACCTTCTGAATTGTCATAGGATTCCGAAGACGCATTAATATTAACGGGTCGTTGCATTTCAGGGCGACCACTTTCAGGAGGTGGGTACAGTGTCACTGTTCCATTCCCTCCAGCTTTGTGGATATCCATCTCACTTTTTACCCAAGTGTAACGAACACCGTAATTGGCAACCCAGTCATCAGCAATGGTACTTTCCATTGCTGCAAAAATTGCATGACGGAATTGATCCCCATTGTAGTCAGTATTCGCATTGATAAAAACATGCCCATTGGGATACATATAAGCTAAGTTATCTTTGGCATCAAAGTTAGTATCTATTTGACTAAAACTCGAAGCTTTGAGTTTGTCATATGCCAATTCATAACCAACGATTAAGAAATGATTATCTGCGATATTCCAATCTGTTTGAATACTAAGAGAAGTGGTATCGGTTGTATTATCGGTAAAGTTATCAACCGTCGCTTTATTCTTTTTTGAACTGACCAGACCCGCATACATAGGAGCCATTTCAGCCAACATAACGGACGGATTTGCATCAGTACGAACGTGGTTATCCATCTTCTTCTCATTACGTTCTTGAGAGAGATCGATACGCACACGGCTTAACGTATCCGAGATATTCTTAAATTCACCAAAGATAGCACCACGCGTGCGCTTCCATTCCGGCACGTGCACCCAGAAATCATCGGGATTTTCCTTTGATTGGTCACCACTCCAGAAGTCCAAGTCATAGTGGCTTAACGTCAAACCGATCGTCTTGTTGGGATCGATATCGTAAGACAAGAAGGCGTCAGCCGACTTCGAATCAAATTGCGTGTGGGCAGCTTTGCCTCTCGGCGTATCCAAGAGGTCATAATCCTTACCAGCCACACCCAAGCGCCAGTTCCAACCATTAGAAGAACCGCTGATGCTGGCAGAACCGTTCTTACCGTCGGCAGAACCGTCATAACCGGCAGACACCGTTGCGCTCACGGGCTTATCAGCGCCCTTTTTCGTGATGATGTTGACGGCACCGCCAATGGCGTCAGAACCGTAGAGAACAGAGGCAGGACCACGGATCACTTCAATACGTTCAACTTGAGAAGGATCGATCAAAATCGGAGCACCCGACATGGACTTTTGTTCCGTGATGCGTTGGCCGTTAACCATCACCAACGTGCGGAAAGCATCTTCACCACGCATCGAGATACGGTCCAAACCTTGAGAACCGTCGTTGCGAACACGAAGACCCGGCACGGTCGTTTCCAATAAGTCAGCAACGCCCTTAACGGAACCGGCGCGCTTAATGTCTTCAGCGGTAATGACAGAGACCGACATATTGACGTCAGCCAAAGCTTTTTCAGAACGAGAAGCCGTCACCATGACGTCTTGAGATTGAACGACAGGGGCCGTATTGACTTGAGCCATGGCAGGAGCAGCAAAAGCAGCAGCCACAGACAAAGCCAACGTCGTGCGGGATAAAAGTCCGAATTTGGACATGATCACTCCTAAGAATTAAAAACACGTTCGGTTAGCTCTCTTTATTCTTTGTCACTAAACGAACGCACTTCGACAATTTACGAATGACAGGATTTTGTCATAGAAGGTTTAAATTTATCTTAAAAGCATTCATTCTTTTGTACATTACTGATGACTTAACACGGGTAAATAGTCAATCTTCAGTATCTGGTCGAATCATTGCCCCACTCTATCGCCTTTTACAATTTTTTCTTCCATCTTCAGATTCTGTTAATCCTCGTTACTAAAATTCACCCACTAGTAATAACCCCTAACGCAAACTATCCTTGATAAGGCGCACAATTCATGAAATTCCCAAGCAAACCGACTCTACTTGGCGCAAGCATCGCTTGCGCACTATTGTCTCTTGCTAGTCCAATACAGGCAGGCTCTTCGTTACTTGATGAAGACATTAAGTTACAAGATAGCTACGTTCGTCCTGACTACGTTGAAATTGAACGTTTACGTAATACCAAAGAAATCATCGTGATCCCGAAAGAGGAAATACAACAAAAGGGAAAACGCACGATTTCGGATGTGCTGAGCACCCAAACCATGGTGAACGTCAATTCCACCGGCATGGGCAACATTGATATTCGTGGACAAGGCCAAGACCAAGCTACACGTAACATTCAAGTGCTCTTAGACGGTGCGCCGATTACGACTTTGGTGAATCACCCCAATCACACCAACTACGACGTGGTACCGGTGGAACAACTGGAGCGTATTGAAATCATCCCGGGCGGTGGCAGTGTTTTGTATGGCTCCGGCGCTTCTGGTGGCGTTGTCAACATCAGAATATAACAGCAAAGGCTATCGCCTCAACGCCAACGTTGGTGGCACCTTTGATGACAACCGTTTTGCCTACGATATCAGTTACTCGCACTTGGATCGTGATCTTTACTTTGTAGACACGTATCGCAATTCCGATTACTACTCCGCAGGGCTTCGCTTTAATCTCACTAAAGACCAAGCCATCACCTTGCGATTAAGCCGCCTTGAGGAAGACTCCCAATACGTTGGTAACGTCAAGCTTTCCAAAGTCAAAGAAGAAGGTGAAGACTATCGCCCCGGTGACAAGACGATTACCATTGGGCTCGATAGCGAAGGTCACAAAATCAAGAAAACTGTGAAAGATTATCTTCACGGTGATAGAAAGCTGGATACCGTGAATGTGAGTTACATCAACGACATTTCCGATACGTTGCATTTCACCAGTGACATTTTCTATAACGATGGCTTTTACATCGGTGTGGACGATGAAAATAAGCGCATGGACCACGACGGCCACGGCGTACGCTCAAAACTTGATTGGAATTACGCTGACAATGCATCGGTCTTAGTTGGATTGGACTATACCCGTCAAAAAGCTAATCTTGCCTACGACAACTACAAATATGTCAGCAATGGGACATACCGTGTCCAACCGTTGCATTACGAGTATGACAAGGGAACGTATGCACTATTTGCCTTAAACACCATTAATTGGAACGATTTTGAATTCACGCAAGGCGTAAGACGCGAATTAACCAAGTGGCAGTTTGATAAAGCCGACTTAACTGAAGGATCTGCTTCAGACACCTCTAATCGTTGGAATTCTGCCTTTGAATTATCTGCTGCTTACAACTATCGCGATACGGGTCGCGTTTATGCCCGCTACGAGCGTGGTTACACCGTGCCCGATGGCCTTCAAATTACCGACTCTATCGCTACCCCAAGCGGTAAAGTCATGTCGGCAACTAAAGCTGAAGATGAAATTTTTAATCTCTATGAATTGGGCTTAAGAGATCAGATCGGCATTTCTACTGTGAGTCTCACGGCTTGGTTGTCGGAAACAGATAACCAAATGAATCGCTTTTTATTAAATACTGACGATGGTCTTACCCGACAATCGCTCAATCTTCTTAAATCTCGCCGTTGGGGTGCGGATATTTCATTAAGTCAAACAATTGGCAAGCTTACCCTTGAAGAGTCTTACTCATACACCATGGGCAAAACCCGTTGCCGCAATGCTAAAGCCTGTCAATTCTTAAAGGACAATAGTATTTCAATTGACTACGCCTCTAGTGGCTTACAAAAAGTGCCAAAACATAAGGCTACCGTTAAGGCTACGTTTGATGTCAATGACAATCTCTCGATTTCCACTCAATACGCACGCTTTGGTTCCTACAACAATTTCATGAAGGAAGGTGACAAAGATGACGGCGGTGTCTTTCACTCTTATGGCTTGTGGGACGCTTCCGTACGCTGGAGTCCTCGTCATTGGTTAGACATCTACGCTGGGGTTACCAACATTACCAATGAAGAATATTGGGAGTATCAATCTCAAAGCGCTAGTGCTTACAGTACTGTTATTCCTGGCGCAAAAAGAGCCTTCTTTATCGGCTTAAAAGGTACATACTAAAACTCAATGAGATAAAAATGACTCCTCTTATTAATTTATTTCTCGCTGGTGGCTACGTGATGTGGCCAATCCTCTTTGCTTCAATTGCAACGGTTGCGATTGCCGTAGAGCGTTATCGCTTCTACAAGGCTTCGGATAGTGACATGCTGCTCCTTAAGGCCAAACTTCCTCTTTTAATGCACTCAGGAAAAGTGTCTGAGGCTAAAGCTCTATGCCAAAAGGCCGGAGGAATTTTAGGTGATACCTTATCTGACGCTATTGATAAGAGTCATACATCCATTAATCTTAATGACTACATTGAAGGCAGTTTGACTCAAGCCGCCTCTCACATTCGTGCGAATCTCAATTATCTAAGCGCCATCGTAACGCTGTCTCCTTTGTTGGGATTATTAGGCACTGTCACAGGGATGATTAATGCGTTTGATATTTTGTCGATCTCTGACGGTCAACCCTTTGCAATTACCGGTGGTGTTGCTGAAGCGCTAATCGCAACGGCGTTTGGCCTCTTTGTCGCAATTTTGGCTTTAATTGTGCATGTTTGGTTATCTCAAATGGCCAATCGATTAATTACCAATATTGAAACAGGTGCTAATCACTTTCTTGCTTCTCGAAAAGGTTAACAATACATGCGTTTGCGTTCTCTATACATTGAGGAAAAACCAACGATCATGATTATTCCCATGATTGACATCATTTTCTTTCTTTTGGTGTTTTTCATGCTCTCGATGCTCACAATGGTCACGCAAAAAACCATTGCATTGAAGTTGCCTGTTGCAACAGTCGCCAAAGTGGACACGACCAAAACGCTTCCTGTCTCGGTCGATAAAAACGGCGCCATTTACTTTGAGCGTGAAAAGATTTCCTTACCCGATCTTCAAAGTCGTTTGATCAGCGCCAAAGAAAAGTCTGAAAAAGTCACCGTTGTTTTACGAGGCGACGTGGATTCGTCCTATGGCGACGTTGTGACCGTGATGGATGCCATTCGTCATGCGGGCATTGACCGCATTTCCATTGCCACCGAGAGTCAGTAATGGACAAAGAAACGCAACCTCATTGGCTATCCGCCTATGGTATCTCCATTGCGATTCACGTGGCAATCATAGGGGCGCTCATCGGTTTTTCCGCTCATCAACCCAGCGTCGGTGGTGACGGACTCATCAGTATCGATTTAGTTGGTAATGGCGGTGGCGACACGGGTGGTCAAGGCCAAGAACGTAAAGTCTCCCTACCGGGTGACGGAGGGACCAATGGTGACAATCGTCGCCGAGGCCCCTCCGTCACCTCGGACTCTAAAGAGCAATCCACAGACGTTCAAACGGACTCTGCATCAAAGGCTTCAGAGAGTAAAGACACGCCCCAAGGGAAAACTTCTCAAGATTCGCAAGACAGTGTGAGCCTTTTATCATCGACAAAGAAAGTCTCTCAAAAGCCTCCCGTTAAATCCGCAAAAGCGACACAAAAAGAGAAAGCAACCTCGAGCGTCAAACCCGATAAAGATCGGAAGAGCGTCGTGTAGGGAAAGAGTGTAGAT
>USIM01000037.1 GCA_900554675.1 uncultured Sutterella sp. | reverse complement strand
GACCGTCCGCGGGGGCTTGCAGACGATTCCTCAGGCGCAATTTAATGCCGCCGCCTCTTTGGGATTAAAGACGTGGCAAGTTTATGTTTACGTCATTCTCCCGCAAGCTTTGGTTGCGGTTATTCCTGCGTTCGTGAATAGTCTGTTGTCAACTTTTATGGATACGTCGCTTGTGACGGTCGTGTCGATGTACGACTTGACGGGGGCATTGCGGTTGGCGTTAGGTGACCCGCAGTGGCGTCAATTCTTTATCGAAGGCTATGTCTTCATTGCTGCTATTTATTTCTTTGGCAGTTTTGTGATGTCTCGGTATAGTTTCTGGCTCGAAGAAAAGTTAAAGAAGGCAAAAACGTATGCTTAAGATTCATGAACATATCATCGAGGTGAGTAATCCTCAAGATGATTTGGCAGGAATTTTTGACTCCTCAACGCTTTGGCGTCATTTAGAGCATTTTGCTCGTCATCCCTCGGAGTACGTGGAGGCGATGAAACAATGTTCGGTGAGTGAACACTACGAAAATGAGCAGTTGCTTTTAAAGCGCGAATTGGATTTTGGTGGGTTGATCGTTTCCGATACCGTTACGTTTGATTTAGGACGTGCGGTGATTACCAATGTGAACGGAAGTAAAGATTATCCTGCTAGCCGCTTCACCATTCAGATTGAGTCACCGGGTGAGGCGGGTTATTTCTTTTTACGCTTTATTTATGAAGAAGATATTCCAGAGACACCTGCGCAAGACATTTATTTACAGTTAAGAAAACAAGCGTATGAGCAAAAAGATCGAGATTTGGTGGATAGGATTCGCCAAAGTGCTCATGATTTAGCTTTGACGCATTAATCATTAATTTCTATGTTTCACCGGCCCTTCAGGACTGGTGAATTTCTTTTTGAAAGATTTTTCCCTTATGAATTTATCCTCTCAAGCCCAACAACGAATTACCGAGACGTTGGCAAAAGATATCTCAGCTCGAGAAGCTCAGGTCAAAGCCGCCGTTGATTTACTTGAATCGGGGGCTACCGTTCCCTTTATTGCACGTTACCGTAAAGAAGTAACGGGAGGTTTGGATGATGGACAATTACGTCTTTTAGAAGAACGGTTGACCTATCTCACCGAGTTAGAAGAGCGTCGACAAACGGTGTTAGATTCCATTGAATCACAAGGGAAGTTAACCGATGAGCTTCGAGACGCATTAACGGCGGCAGAGACCAAACAAACGATTGAAGACCTTTATTTGCCGTTTAAACCTCGTCGTCGTACGCGTGCACAAATCGCTAAAGAAGCCGGACTTGAACCGTTAGCCAATAGCCTTTATCAGTCGCCAATGCTTGAGCCTGATACGGAAGCTCAAAAGTATGTGAATGAGGAAAAAGGCATCAAAACTAGTAAAGATGCCTTAAACGGTGCAAGAGATATTTTGGCTGAGCGCTTTAGTGAGAATGCCGAGGTTTTGGCAAGCGTTCGTGCTTTCATGAATAAAAACGGCTTCATTGTCTCTGAAGTTGTCGAAGGAAAAGAAGCCGAGGGCGAAAAGTTCAAAGACTATTTTGAGTATGACGAAGAATTATCTGCCGTCCCCTCGCATCGAGCTTTGGCTATGTTTAGAGGACGCCAAGAAGGCGTTTTAAAGATTTCTGTTCAGTTGACTGAAGAAGAGGAAGCCCGAAAGATTCATCCATGCCAAACAATTATTGCCGAGCATTTCGGCATTACGGATTTGGGGCGTGCTGCTGACGCTTGGTTGATGGATGTGTGCCGTTGGACATGGCGAGTCAAGATTAGCCTTAATATCGAAAGTGAACTCTTTGCAACGTTGCGAGATCGTGCTGAAGAAGAGGCAATCCGCGTCTTTGGCATTAACTTGAAAGATTTGTTGTTAGCAGCTCCCGCCGGTCAAAAGGGTGTCATTGGCTTAGACCCAGGCCTTCGAACGGGTGTAAAAGTTGCCGTAATTTCTGCCACCGGTGCTGTTTTGGACACGGGGGTTATCTATCCTCATGAACCGCGTCGTGACTGGGATCGCTCAATTGAGATTTTGGCCCAGTTAGCTAAGCGTCATGGTAGCCAGCTCATTTCGATCGGTAATGGCACTGCCAGTCGTGAAACGGATAAATTAGCAGCCGATTTAATTCGCCGTCATCCTGAATTGCATTTAACGAAGGTGGTGGTGAGTGAAGCAGGTGCCAGTGTGTATTCTGCGAGCGAACTGGCTGCGAAAGAGTTCCCTGATATGGACGTGAGTTATCGAGGGGCGGTCTCCATCGCTCGACGCTTGCAAGATCCTTTGGCAGAACTTGTCAAAATTGATCCGAAAGCCATTGGTGTGGGTCAATATCAGCACGACGTTAATCAAACCCACTTGGCCCATAAGTTGGAAGCTGTCGTTGAAGACTGCGTGAATGCCGTGGGTGTTGATCTTAATACCGCAAGTGCCGAACTTTTGGCACGCGTCTCGGGTCTCACGAAAAACATCGCCGAACACATTGTTCTTTTCCGCAACAATATGGGTAGTTTTGAAAATCGCGCTCAGTTGATGAAGGTACCTCGTTTTGGTGCGAAGACTTTTGAACAATCTGCAGGCTTTTTGCGTATTAATAACGGTGAAAATCCTTTAGATGCTTCTGCTGTTCACCCGGAAGCCTATCCGGTTGTCGCTCGCATTTTGGAAAAAACGGGATTGAGCTCTAAAGAATTGATTGGGAATCATGAAGTTTTATCCAAGCTCAGAGCTCAAGACTTTACGGACGAGCAATTTGGTTTACCGACCGTTTTGGACATTTTCCAAGAGTTGGAAAAGCCGGGCCGAGATCCGCGCCCGGAATTTAAAATGGCAGAGTTCAAAGAAGGTGTTGAATCCGTCTCTGACCTGCGTGTTGGAATGGAGCTCGAAGGCGTTGTCTCCAATGTTGCAGCATTCGGAGCTTTCGTAGATATTGGTGTGCATCAAGATGGTTTGGTTCACGTCTCTGAACTATCTAATCATTTTGTTAAAGACCCGAGAGAAGTGGTTCGTGTTGGACAAATTGTCAAAGTAAAAGTTTTAGAAGTTGATGTAGCTCGAAATCGTATTTCGTTGTCCATGAAGTCAAATTCCGGTGCTCGAGCAGGAACCGCAAAGCCCAAAGTTCAACGTCCGATGAAGGATACCCGTCCTACGTTGGGTGCGATGGCTAATGCCTTTTCAAAGCTTAAGCGTTAACCCTTGACTTGATACAGTTAAGATTGCCGCTCTTAACTGTTACAATAGATGGGCTCGCAATAAGAAAAAGTGCGAGAAAATTCAATTACATTAGGAGTCTAAAATGGACAATCCCGTCAATGCCAAGCCGTTGGAAATGCCGCCTTTGTTGGCCCATGTCCAAGCAGCTTTGGATACTCTGTCTGCTTGTGAAACCATTAAGTCTGCTATTGAAGCAGTCAAACGTGATGATGAAAAGACCATCGCCGATCAAGTGGCTATCACGGAAGTGGAAGCCCCTCCTTTCCATGAAGAAGTTCGTGCTAAGGACATGGCTCGTCGTTTTGAAGAGTTAGGTTTAACGGCAACGATTGACGAAGAAGGTAACGTTTTGGCTCGCCGTGCCGGTAAGGGTAATGGTCCGACGTTGGTCTTGGCAGCTCACTTGGATACCGTTTTCCCGGCAGGTACGGATGTGAAGGTTCGCAAGGAAGGCAATCGCTACTTGGCCCCTGGCATCAGTGACGATGCTCGTGGCTTGGCTGCTATTTTGCAAGTTTTGCGTACGTTGCAAGAATTCAAGATTGAAACGGTCGGCGACATCCTCTTTGTTTGCAGCGTTGGTGAAGAAGGTAATGGTGACCTCCGTGGTTCTAAGTACTTGTTCAACAAGTCTGGTATTCAAATCGATGGCTTCATCTCTGTTGACGGCGTGAACGTTAATCGCGTTTTGCGTGGTGCAACGGGTTCTAAGCGCTATCGTGTTCACTTTGATGGTCCTGGTGGCCACTCTTGGAATGCTTTCGGTACGCCGTCTGCTATCCACGCTATGGGTCGCGCCATTGCTAAGGTAGCTGATGTTGAAACGAAGTCTGATCCGAAGACGACTTTCACGTGCGGTACGATCCAAGGTGGTACGACGGTTAACTCCATCGCCGCTCACGTCGAAATGGAATTGGATATGCGTAGCGCCGGCGCTCAAGAATTGGACGATTTGGAAGCTCAAATCCTCCCGATCTTCGAACAAGCTGCTAAGGATGAAAACGCTCGTTGGGGCTACAAGGATGAAGATGGCGTTAAGTTGACGCTCGAACCGATCGGTCATCGTCCGGGTGGCGGTCAAGCCGATGACGTAAGCGTCCTTCAAGCTGCTCGCGGTGCCATGGCTGCTTTGGGCATCCCGCTTTATTCCTATGCATTTGCTTCTACCGACCACAACGTTGCAGTGAACAAGGGTGTTCCGGCTACGACGTTAGGCGGTGGCGGTAAGGAAGGTTTTAACCACAACGTCAAGGAATGGTGGGAACCCGTGGATGCTTACCTCGGCCCGCAATTGGCTATGTTGACGAGTTTGGCATTGGTTGGTGTTGATGGTTGCACGGAACCGCTTTTGGAAAAGCGCGCCTAATCACTAACTGATCGCTCTGATCGAAGAAAGGCTCTGTCATTTTTGGCAGAGTCTTTTTTATTAAGGAAAAAATCGAAGAGGGATTTCTCCCTCTTCGATTAGTCGGCTCATGATTGATTATTTTACAATCACCGGATTGCCTTCTTCTTTATGTTCACCGCGATTCATCAATGCGTTTAACAAGATGGCGCCGAACGTAGCGGTACCGATGCCACCTAAGGCAAAGCCACCGAGATTTAACGTAAAGTCACCAGCACCCAAAATCAAGGTGACAGCAGCCACAATCAAATTACGGTTATTACCGAAGTCAACGTTATTGACAACCCAAATACGTGCGCCGGCAACAGCGATCAAGCCGAAGACGACGATAGAAACGCCACCCAAAAGCGGTTGCGGAATCGTTTGAATGACCGCACCAAACTTCGGAGAAAAGCCCAAAGCAATAGCGATAACAGCGGCCACGGCAAAGATCAAAGTGGAGTAAACACGCGTTGCGGCCATCACACCGATGTTTTCACCATAGGTCGTCACACCCGTACCGCCCATGCTACCGGCAACCATCGTAGCAATACCGTCACCTAAGAAGGCTCGACCCATGTACGGGTCTAAGTTACGACCGGTCATAGCGGTGACGGCTTTCACGTGGCCCAAGTTTTCACCAATCAAAATGATGACCACAGGGGCAATTAACAAGATGGCGTTAAATTCAAAGACGGGCGAATGGAATTGGGGCATACCGAACCAAGCAGCATTGCTGATGATCGAGAAGTCAATGCTTGGGCCAAATCCCAACACATTAGCCAAGATGAAATAAATGATATAGCTGAGGATAATCCCAACCAAAATCAAAAGTTTTTGAATCATGCCACGTGTGTAAACAGCAACAGCCCCCACGCAGATCATCGTGATGATGGCGATACAGGCGTTAAAGGTGCCGGTACCAACGCTACGGACGGCGGTCGGAGCGAGGTTCAAACCGATAACAGCCACAACGGCGCCCGTCACCACGGGAGGCATGAGTTTTTCGATCCATCGCACGCCTGTTGACATCACAATGAGGCCCACAATGGCATAGATGAGGCCGCAGACAATAATACCGCCCAAAGCAACCCCGATATTGGCATTGAGACCGGAACCTGCCGCATAACCGGTGGCGGAAATGACAACCCCGATAAAGGCAAAACTCGAACCGAGGTAGCTAGGAACGTGACCACCAACAATCACAAAAAAAATGAGCGTCCCAATACCGCTCATCAAAATAGCAACGTTAGGGTCAAAACCCATCAATAGAGGTGCCAAAATGGTCGAGCCAAACATGGCAACAACGTGTTGAATACCCATGGCGAGTGTTTGAGGCGTGGGTAAACGTTCATCCGGCGCAATAATCCCGTCGGTTTTTAATTTCCATGAGGGAAAATAACTCATGTGATTTCTCCTTTCAATACATGCCTGACATTGTATCGCAAGACGCTGCAACTCAAGGATTTTTCTCAAAATCAGGTACAATGTCGCGCTTAGTTATCGCTAAAAAAAATTTGAATTCTCAAAGATTTAAAAATGGTTGCGTTAGATCCCCAAATTTTAAAAGATGTGCAAAAGCGCCGTACTTTTGCCATCATCGCTCACCCTGACGCGGGTAAGACGACATTAACGGAAAAATTATTGCTTTTCGGTGGAGCCATTCAAATGGCTGGTGCCGTGAAGGGCCGTAAGGCTGCTCGTCATGCAACGAGTGACTGGATGGAAGTTGAACAACAACGCGGTATTTCGGTGACGAGTTCTGTAATGCAGTTCGAGTACGATAACCACGTGATTAACTTGCTCGATACACCGGGGCACGAAGACTTCTCTGAAGATACTTATCGCGTTTTGACGGCGGTTGATGCTGCTGTGATGGTGATTGACGCAGCCAAGGGTGTGGAAGCTCAAACGATCAAATTGTTGGAAGTTTGTCGTCTCCGTAACACGCCGATTATTACGTTTATCAACAAGTTGGACCGTGAAGTTCGAGATCCGATCGATCTTTTAAGTGAAATCGAAGAGATTTTGAAATTAGAGTGTGTGCCAATTACGTGGCCGATCGGGATGGGGAAGACTTTCCGAGGCGTTTTCTCTCTTGAGAAAGATCGCTTAGTGCGTTTTATGGCTGGTGAATCCCGTTTGTCGGGTAACGAAGAGTTGATCGAAGGATTGGATAATCCTCGTTTGGATGAACTTTTCCCGATGGAAATGGGCTATGTCCGTGAAAGCATTGAATTGGTTCAAGGTGTTTCCAATCCGTTTAGTTTGGAAAAATTCTTAGCCGGTGAACAAAGCCCTGTTTTCTTTGGTTCTGGTGTGAACAACTTCGGCGTGAAGGATGTTTTGGAGGCGCTTGTGCGCTGGGCTCCCGAACCGCAACCCCGTGATGGTGGCAAGCGCATGGTGGAGCCGACAGAGAAGCCCTTCTCCGGTTTTGTGTTCAAAATCCAGGCTAACATGGATCCGAAGCACCGTGACCGTATTGCTTTCTTCCGTGTTTGCTCCGGTCGATACACGCAAGGTATGAAGGTTCGTCATTTGCGTGAAGATCGCGAAATGAAGATTCCGAATGCGTTGACCTTTATGGCGAACGACCGTGTGACGATGACCGATGCCGTTGCAGGCGACATCATCGGTATTTATAACCACGGTCAATTGCATATCGGTGATACGCTCACTGAAGGCGAAGTGTTGGGCTTTACGGGGATTCCGTACTTTGCGCCGGAATTGTTCCGTGCCGCTCGTCCGAAGGATCCGTTTAAGGCCAAGCAATTGCAAAAGGGCCTTAAGGAGTTGGGTGAAGAAGGGGCCATTCAAGTGTTTGAAAACGACTTTGGTCACCTCTATCTCGGTGCTGTCGGTTTCTTGCAATTTGAAATTGTGGCTCAGCGCTTAGCAACGGAATACAAGGTCGATGCAATCTATGAGCAAACGGATGTGTCGACAGCCCGCTGGTTGCACTTCCCGGATGAAGATACCAAGAAGCGCTTTACTGACGAGCAAGCCGCTCGTTTGGCTCACGATGCCGATGGAAACTTGGTGTACTTAGCAACATCGATTTATAACCTTCAAACGACCGAACGCCACTGGCCGGATGTCGAATTCCGCACGACGCGCGAGAAGAACCAAACGTTCGAATAAGATTAAAGTCTTTGAATGCGAAAGCTCCCTTCTTCCTGTTCATGGAGGAGGGAGTTTTTTTATTAGTAAAAACATGGAGTTAGGGTGAGAGTTTTGTTCAATTAAAAAATAGGATCGTTCAATTTTGGAAAAAGTCGCTTTGTTACGATGTTCA
>USIM01000036.1 GCA_900554675.1 uncultured Sutterella sp. | reverse complement strand
AAAAGTTGTTCTCATTAATTTTTTTGAAAGTGTTCGTTAGACCGTGGAACATGAATTTACTCTAATTGCAACATTGGCTTGGGGGCTGTGTTTAGCCTTATTTTTTGGCTTTGTGGCTAGCCGCTTACGTATACCTGCCCTGGTAGGTTATTTGTTAGCCGGTGTCTGTATCGCGCCGACCACACCAGGCTTTGTCGGTGACGTTGCATTAGCCAGTCAGTTGTCCGAATTAGGGGTGACGCTTTTGATGTTTGGCGTCGGTCTGCACTTTTCTGTTCGTGAGCTTTTGCGTGTTAAAGCTGTTGCTGTTCCCGGAGCCGTATTGCAAATGGCAGCGGCGACCGTTTTAGGGACGGCTTTGGCTCACTACTGGGGTTGGACCCTTTTAGCTTCTTTTATTCTTGGCTTAAGTCTTTCATGTGCTTCCACGGTGGTGTTGATTCGTGCATTGCAAGGCTTTGGTGCATTGGAGTCGGGCGAAGGTCAAGTGGCCGTTGGCTGGTTGGTTGTCGAAGACTTGGCAACGGTTTTGCTTTTGGTGTTGTTGCCGTCCTTGGCCGGCGTTGTGAAAGACGGCTCCATTGGTACGGTCGATTCTGCTTTCCTTTGGACGCTTTTGGAAACGGGTGTTTTGATTGTTGGCTTTATGGCCACCATGATGCTTGTTGGTCGCCGTATTTTGCCCTGGGCATTGATGCAAGCCGTTCAAACCGGTTCGCGTGAAATTTTTACCTTATGTGTAATTGCTATTGCCATTGGTGTGGCCTACGCATCCACCGAAATCTTTAAAGTGTCGTTCGCTTTGGGTGCTTTCTTTGCCGGCATGATGATGCGAGAAAGTGAATATGCTCACCGTGCAGCTCAAGATACTTTGCCGCTCCAAGACGCCTTCTCCGTGATCTTCTTCCTCGGTGTGGGGATGCTTTTTGATCCGACGATTCTCGTTCGTGAGCCGTTACGTGTTTTGGCCGTGTTGGGCATTATTATCGTGGGTAAGGCTGCGGTGAGTATCGCCATTGTGCGCGTTTTAGGATACAACTGGCGTTACGCATTGACGATTGGTGCGAGCTTGTCACAGGTCGGGGAATTTAGTTTTATTTTGGGCGGTTTAGGTGTTTCATTGGGCTTCTTGCCACAAGAAGGGATGACACTTATTTTGGCCGGTGCCATTTTCAGTATCGCTTTAAATCCTTTGATCTTTAAGTTGATTAAGCCGGTGCTCAATATTATTGCGCCCGAAAAACCGTTACCGGATCCGATGGTCTGGCACTCTAACTCTCATCAAACTCAAAAGCGAGGCCCCATTGTGATCGTGGGTGCCAATTTGATGGGGCGAGATATCTATGAATCCCTAGCCGACCGCAACATTCCCTGTAAGGTGATTGAACAAAACGTTAATCGCATTTCAGAAGAAGAGTTAAAGCACAACTTTGTGTTGGGTGATGCTTCTCGCCCGTCCATTTTGGAACAAGCCATGGTGGGTGAGGCAAGCTTGGTGGTTTTGACGATTCAAGATGCATTAATGGAGCGTAAGATTGCTGATGAAACGCGCGCCTTAAATCCTGACGTCCGAATCTTAGCGTTGGTGACTAAGGACGGCGACCGCGACTTCTTTAAGCAAGCCGATGGTACGCTTTTGCCGAATGTGCTTTTCTTGGATTCCCGAAAAGAATTGGCAAAGAACCTTTTGAATTACTCAATCGGTTTTTATCGACGTAGTTAGTTTGCGTTTCGAAGTAATTTGAAACGGAAAAATCGCAGGTTTGGGACGCTAGACTTGCGATTGGATTTTTGTTGTGACAGAAAATATTTCTCTTTTTGCGACGTTAGCCTGGGGCTTTGGTTTAGCTTTCGTGTTGGGATATGTCGCCAATAAATTCAGAGTCCCTGCATTGGTCGGTTATTTGTTAGCCGGTGTCTGCATCGCACCTACCACCCCTGGTTTTGTAGGGGATGTGAATCTCGCCAGTCAACTTTCTGAAATCGGTGTAACGCTTTTGATGTTTGGCGTTGGTCTGAGCTTTTCTATTCGTGATCTTTTGCGTGTCAAAGCCATTGCGGTTCCTGGCGCTCTTTTTCAAATGACTTTAACGACCGGTTTAGGTATGACCTTTGGGATCATGACAGGCTGGTCATTAATGGCCTCCTTCATTTTGGGGTTATGTTTGTCTTGTGCCTCTACCGTGGTGATGGTCAAGGCTTTGCAAACGCATGGTGCTTTGGAGTCCGGCGAAGGTCAAGTGGCCGTAGGGTGGCTTGTCGTTGAAGTCATGGTTTCGGTTTTGCTTTTGGTGTTACTGCCCACGCTTGCTAATTTGCGTGGTGCAGAGTCTATGCACTTCCATGATTTGGGGCTTGCACTAGCGGAAACTGCCCTTTTAATTGTTGGCTTTATTGCCACAATGGTGGTTATTGGTCGTCGTGTTTTGCCTTGGTTATTGCTCAAGGCGGCTAAAACGGGTTCTCGTGAAATTTTCACGCTTTGCGTTGTTGCGATCGCTATTTGCATCGCTTATGGTGCAACCGAAATCTTCAAAGTCTCGTTTGCTTTAGGTGCCTTTTTTGCCGGCATGATGATGCGAGAAAGTGAATACGCCCACCGTGCTGCTCAAGACACATTACCTCTGCAAGACGCCTTCTCCGTCATCTTTTTCTTGGGCGTGGGGATGCTTTTTGATCCGACCATTCTCGTTGAACAACCCTTTGAAGTGCTTTGTGTTGTTATTGTCATTTTGCTGGGTAACGGCCTTGCCAGTGTTGGAATTGTTCGTCTATTGGGGTGCAACTGGCGCTACGCTTTAACGATTGGTGCCGGTTTAGCCCAAGTGGGGGAATTCTCTTTTATTTTGGCCGGGTTGGCAGTGCAATTAAACTTTATGCCTCAAGATCTAATGACTTTAATCTTGGCCGGAGCTATTGTGAGCATTGCTTTAAATCCGCTCTTTTTCCGACTCATCGAACCCTTGATGAAGAAACTCTCTCCGACTCGTCCATTGCCCAATCCGGTTGTTTGGGGCGCTCATCGATCAGGAAGTGCATCAAAGCCCAAGGGGCAGGTGGTTATTATTGGTTTTAATGTGATGGGGAAGTCTATCTATGAAGCCATGATGGATAAGGGGTATCCAACCTTTGTGGTTGAACAAAACATTAATCGTTTGACTTCTACTGAGGAGATGCGCCACTTTGTGTTAGGGGACGCCACTCAAACGACCGTTCTAGAGCAAGCGCAGGTGGCATCGGCTGACTTGATTGTTGTGACAGTACGAGATGCATTGATGGAGCGACGAATTGTTGATGAGGTTCGCGTGATCAATCCGTTTGTTCAAATTTTGGTGTTAATTTCCAATGACGGTGATCGAGACTTTTTCAAAACGAGCGAAGGCGTTGTGATGGATAATGTTGTTTGCATGGATTTGCGTAATGAAATCGCAAAAAACATGCTCAATATCAGTGTTGCCTTAATGCGTGTTCAACGCGCCCGCAACGAGTAAAGACTGCGATACAATCAAAGAGTGGGCATTGACTTAATGAGGTAATGAATGACATTTAGTGCAACAATTATTTGGCTCATTTGCGCTGCGATTTTGGGCATTTTAGAGCTGATGCTCACGACCTTTTACTTATTGGTTTTGGCGATTGCTGCCTGTGCAGGATCCTTGGCAGCGTACATGAATTTCTCGGTAGAGTGGCAAGTCGTTGCTTTTGCGGTAGTGTCTTTAGTCGGTTCCGTTTGGGTACGCCGCATTCGCTCGATTAAAACGAAAAGCGATGAGCAAGCGCATGCTTTACAAAATTTAGACAAAGGCCAAACGGTGGAAGTGTTAGCATGGAAGGACAAGGGTCGCACGAGCGTTCAATACCGTGGTGCTCAGTGGGATGCAGTCGCTGTCGATACCGACAACCTTGAAACAGGTTTGCACCAAATTGTTAAAGTGCGTGGCAACACGCTCATTCTGAAAAAGATTTAATTCGCGAGGAGTTCAGTCATGGACGGATTTTTGACGTTTACGTTATCGTTAGCGGCATTGGCCTGCGTGTTCGCATTCCAAGCCATTAAAGTGGTACCTCAACAATCGGCTTGGGTGGTGGAGCGTTTGGGTAAATTCCATGCAGTGCTCTCGCCCGGTCTTAATGTGGTGATTCCGTTTATTGACCGTGTGGCCTACAAGCATTCCTTAAAGGAAGTGCCGTTGGATACGCCGAGTCAAGTTTGTATCACGAAGGACAATACGCAATTGTCTGTTGACGGCGTGCTCTTTTTCCAAGTGACAGACCCCAAGCGTGCCAGTTACGGTACGAGTAACTACATCATTGCTATCACGCAATTAGCTCAAACGACGTTGCGTAGCGTCATTGGTAAGATGGAATTGGATAAGACCTTTGAAGAACGTGATTTGATTAACCAATCAGTGGTAAGCGCTATTGACGAAGCAGCACTTAATTGGGGTGTTAAAGTGTTGCGTTATGAAATTAAGGACTTGACGCCGCCCGCCGTGATTTTGCAAGCCATGCAACAACAAATTACAGCTGAGCGTGAAAAGCGTGCCGTGGTGGCAGCCTCTGAAGGTCGTAAGCAAGAACAAATTAACTTGGCCACCGGTGCCAGAGAAGCCGCCATTGCCGAGTCTGAAGGTGAAAAGCAAGCCGCTATCAATAAGGCCGAAGGTGAAGCCGCAGCAACGTTGGCTATCGCAACGGCTACGGCTGAAGCTTTGCGTCAAATTGCTCAAGCCACACAATCGCCCGGCGGCATGGATGCCGTGAACTTGAAGGTTGCTCAACAATACGTGGACGCCTTTGCTCAAGTTGCCAAGACCGGTAATACGATTTTGTTGCCGAGTAACTTAAACGACATGGGTAGCATGATTGCCTCTGCGATGAGCATCATGCGTCAAACGGATCCGGCAGCGACTGATAAGCTTGTGCCGACTTCCCAAGTGACGAACTTGGTCGATCGCTTGAAGTAATCCGAAACGTTCAAAATGAGCGCGGTCATCTTCCATTGGGAGTGACTGCGCTTTTTGTTAGAATTAGCGTTTGTTGAAAAACTTTTAGGAGCTTTGTGATGCAAGCACAAGCCACCGTTAATCTTGGCGACCTTGAGGTCATGCAAGCTTTATTTGATCGTTTTTTCTTGACGGTCTTTGATGCAACGGAAATCGATGATGAACAAAAGGCTTCTGAATCGTTAATGGAAGGCTCCATTGATCTTTTAGCGTGTTTTTCTCAAGAGTATGAAGGTGTCATTGTTCCCGACCATTTGCAACTTGAAGTGCTTGCAAAACGTTTGGTCGATACGCTTATCCCGTTGGGATTGGTCGAAAGTGATATTGCGCAAGAAAAAGATCCCAACGTTGTCGTGTTGATTGTGATTTCAACAATGGCAGAAGAGTTTTTGCAATTATTGGCCGCAGTGCATGAAGAAGAACAAACACAAGAAGTGTTTGAGTTGCGCTGTGATGCCTTAAAGTCGAAGTGGATTCACTACTTCCTTGGAGAAGAATAAATGGCCGATCAAGCCCAAGAACAACAAGTCGTGGCTCAGTTTGACCTCGCCGATAAAGATATCTTGACGCAACTCTTTGAAGTTGTGCTCTATGACGTCACGCGTCGAAGCAAGATGGTGGCAAACGGCGAACTCAAAAGCGAAGAGGCTATTGCGATGGATAAGCAATCGGCAGCGTTCTTAGCCGCCGTTTTGGCCGGTAAAAACGAGCAATTTATTCCCAAGCCCCACTGGACGGGTGATCCGTTAGCTGGTTACTTAAAGCTTTTTATGAAAGAGCGTTTAGACAAAGTGGGTGTTAAACCGGAAGATATCAAAGATACCCGTGGTATCTTGCAAACGGTGGCTTATGAGTTTGTCTGTGACTGCTATCAATTGATGAAGGTGGTTGCGCACCATATGGACACGATGAACTTCCAAGATGAAGGTAAGCGCCTCTGTGTGATGTGGGCTGAACGCATGTTGGGTCTTCGTGAAACCGATCCCGTGACTTTCGAGGACTAAGACAGTGACCTGTCCGTTAAGATATGCGACCAAGCGTGAAACGCTTCCTAATATTTCGTCATATCCGGTGGCCCATGAAGTTATTTTCCAAGCGGTGAAGAACACTTGGGAGCGCGTGATTCAGGTCATGAAATGCGAGATGGAGATCGCAGAACTCGAAGAAGCCAATATGAATTTGGCCCTTTGGTTGATGGAAACTTTCACGGGGCAAAACGAGCATTTTTCCTGCGAGTCGGAATTTAACGAAACGATGTTGTTAACATCGTTAAAAGAGACGATTGGCGCAGAAGTGAGCGGCCAAAATCCGAACTTTGACTTCGAAGATGACGAAGCGTTTATGTTCAACGCTTTTGCGTTCTTTGTGAGTGAAATTTTTGTTGTATTAAAAGAAAGCAATGCGATGCAAGAAGGGTTGGATAACAATCCTGCAATTGAAGCTTTCGTTGATTTGTGGAGCTTGCGATTGACGGGAGCACCCGTAGCAAGTGACTTTAAAAACTAAAGGAGTGAATAATGAGCTGTAATGGTGATTGCAAGGGCTGTCAAAGCGAATGCGAAAAGCGCCCGCTTCGTCATCCGAGCATTACGGGTGCGATTTTAAGTCAATTCATGATGGACATGCACCAACGTGCTGTGGCCGCCGAAAAAGGTGAATTGACCGAAGAGAAGTTGGATGAAATCGATCGCAAGGTTTTGAATTGGTTGGGTGCGACCTTCACGGGCAAGAACGAACAATTCGAAATTGATGCTGAGTGGTATCCGAATGGTTTGGCCGGTAACTTGCGCTTCAAACTCGGTAACGAATTGGCTCAAGCCTCGGGTGGCAAGTTGCCCGAAGACAACACTACGTTGATTTATTCGGCTTTTGCTGTTTTCATGGCAGAAGTCTATAACACGCTTTTTGAATTGGCCGGTAAAGGCATTGAACCGTTCGGCGAAGATGCCGCTCCGGAAATGTTGCTCTTGTGGAAGCGCTGGACGGAATTGTTAGTGGGCTTTGACCTTCACTTCCGTGATCCGAAGGCAGAAGGCGCTAAGGAAGAAGAAAAGAGCGAAGACGCTAAAGAAGAATAAGCGTTTGTAGCTTACAAAAAAATAGGGGAGGCAATGCAGCTTCCCCTTAATTTTTTTTGCGTTCGCAACGTATTAACGATTGCGGGTTTTAAGCAAACGTTGACGATCGCGTTCCCATTGCTTTTTGCTTTCGTCTTCACGTTTTTCATATTGACGCTTACCCTTGGCAAGACCCACGGTCAATTTCACGCGGCCGCGAACGAAGTGCATATCCAAAGGAATAAGCGTGAAACCTGCGCGTTCAACCTTACCCGTGAATTTGTCGATTTCTCGACTATGCATCAAAAGCTTACGAAGACGCGTGGGATCGGCTTTTTCATGGGTGCTTGCTGTCTTCAAGGGCGTAATGTGGGCGTTCAACAAAAAGAGCTCACCATTACGAATAATGATGTGGGCTTCTTTAATTTGAGCGCGACCCTCACGGATCGATTTGACTTCCCAGCCTTGAAGAACCATCCCGGCTTCAATCTTCTCTTCAATGTAGTAATCAAAGAGGGCTTTACGGTTAACAATATTGGCCATGTTTTCCAATTAATAAAACTGATTTAGAACACACCATTTTAGCAATTAAGAGACCTCTTTTTAATGCGTTGTTGTAATTATTCGAAAACGAAAAATAGAGAAAGTTTGAAGAGGTGTCGTATTTTCGTTAAACTTTTTTGTCTCTCTATAGGTGGAAAAGATGCATATTTTTGTCGCTCTCGTTAATGCTGATCAAGTCCAACTCACGGAACTCGAACTAGCCGATGGTGCTCGTGTTGAGGATGCTTTAAAAGCTGCCGGTGTAACGCCTTCTCAAAAGCATACGTTGGCCGTTTGGAATGAACGATGCGATGCTGATCGCCTTTTGGT
>USIM01000035.1 GCA_900554675.1 uncultured Sutterella sp. | reverse complement strand
CATTTTGGTCAATTTGATTAACTAATTGAAATTAGTAAGAAAAAAGTGTTCTTTTGGACTAAGGGTTTACGCTACAAAAACATTAGTGTAAACCCTTGTTTATATAGGTAACGTAACGTATAATTCGCCGTAATGACGGGTTTGTAGAGGCGGCTTTACTATAAAAATGAGCAAAATCGTTTTACTACAAATCTTTGCCACATTAGGAGTTGCTGCAGTTTCTGCCCTCTTTTGGGGAGAAAGTGTGGCTGTTTCTGCATTATTAACAGGCTTAGCTTGTTCTGTGCCGAACGCATTATTTGCGGCGAATTAGGCAAATTAAGTCCCTCATCTTCACCGTTGTTCTTCTTAATTGGCGAGTTCATTAAACTCATTGCAATGGCACTTTTGTTAGTGTTAATTGTGATGCTGTATAAGGACTTAGTCTGGCCCGCAATGATTATTACAATGATTGTGGTCTTGAATTGTTCCTTTTTGGGACTTCTAACCCGAGAATAAACATGGCAGCTGAAGCTCTCACCGCTACCGAGTATATTACTCACCACTTGAAGCATTTGTCTTCCACTGCACAATCGAGCATTGTCGATATGTCAGTGATTAATATTGACACGATCACGTTTTCAATTCTGATCATGGCTTTAACGCTCTTCTTGTTGTACAAGGGTGCGTGTAAGGCCACGTCTGGCGTTCCGGGTAAATGGCAATGTGCCGTCGAAATGCTGGTTGAATTTGTTGACGAACAAGCTAAGTCAATTGTCCATGGGGATCGTACCTTTATCGCTCCTTTGGCTTTGACGGTGTTTGTTTGGGTTGTGTTGATGAATGCTATCGACTTGATCCCGGTAGATTTGTTACCGACGATCGCTGCTTGGATGGGCATTCATTATTTGCGTCCGCTCCCGACGGCCGACTTGAACGGCACGATGGGTATTTCTATGGGCGTGCTTCTCCTTATGATTTATTACGGTATTAAAATCAAGGGGTTTGGTGGTTTCGGTCGTGAACTCTTCACGGCACCGTTTGGCTCCAACCCGTTGCTTTGGCCGTTTAATTTCGCATTAAATCTTATCGAATATGCCGCTAAGTGTGTCTCTTTGGGCATGCGGTTGTTTGGTAATATGTATGCAGGGGAATTAGTCTTTTTCTTGATCGCACTCTTACGGCTTGAGTCTCTTTGGTGTGTTTGGTCACGCTGTGGCAGGGATCTGCTGGTGGCTCTTCCACGTGTTGATCGTGATCTTACAAGCTTTCATCATGATGATGTTGACCTTGGTTTACATTGGTCAAGCTCATGAAGGTCACTAATCACTAGCTTTTTACTTTTAATTTTTTTTCTTTTACTCCCACTTTTTTTTAGGATTAAGGAGTTTTGCAATGACCAACGTCGCTTTTGTTGCCTTGGCTGCTGGCCTCATCATCGGTCTCGGTGCTATTGGTGCTTGTCTCGGTATCGCTATCATGGGTTCTAAGTACCTCGAAGCTGCTGCTCGTCAACCGGAATTGATGAATGCCTTGCAAACCAAGATGTTCTTGTTGGCCGGTCTTATCGACGCCGCTTTCTTGATTGGTGTCGGTATCGCTATGATGTTCGCTTTTGCTAATCCGTTTGTCGGCTAATAAAAGCTTTAAAAACTCTTTTATTAACGGCGTTAATTAGCACTCACCAAGGGTGGTGAGCGTGCTGATTGACTTAACGGGGTTCAAATAATGAACATCAATGCTTCTCTGTTTGTACAGATGGCCGTGTTCTTCTTTGGTGCTTGGGTCACCATGAAGTACATTTGGCCGCCGCTCATTCGAGCAATCGAAGAGCGACAAAAGAAGATTGACGGAGGTTTGGCTGCTGCCGATAAAGGTGAAATGGCCTTAGCGGAAGCCCAAAAGGAAGTTCAAGCTATTAAGGCTGAAGCTCGTGCTCAAGCTTTGGGTATCGTCAATGACAGCGAAAAGCGCGGTCAAACGATCGTTGAAGAAGCTAAGGCTCAAGCTCAAGTCGAGGCAGATCGCATTATCGAATCTGCTAAGGCTGAAGTTGCTCAAGAAGCTCAACGCGTTCGTGAGCAATTGCGTGCAGAAGTTGCTCGCTTGGCTGTCGCTGGTGCTGAACAAATCCTTCGTCGCGAGGTTGACACTAAAGTTCACGCAGACATGCTTGAACAATTGAAGGCTAAGCTTTGATTATGGCTGAACTTTCGACGATTGCCCGTCCCTACGCGCAAGCTCTTTTGTTAGCTTTGCGTGACGCTAAAAAGGGACCTAAGGAAGCTGCCGATTTGGCTGCTGTTATGGATGGTATTGCCCAAGTGGTGACCGCTCCTGAACTCCTTTCCCTCATTGGGGAACCGAAGGTCAGTTCTGAGCAAATCTGTGAGTTGATTTTGACCACCATCGGTCAAGAAGTGCCCGCAGAGGCCGCTAATTTATTGAAGGTGGTCGTTGAGAACGGTCGCTTGGAAGCTGTGCCGGAAATCGCACGTCAATTCCGCGAACTTAAAAACCAATCCGAAGGTGTCGCAGACGCGTACATTGAATCTGCATTCCCGATGAGTGATGCAGAAGTCAATGCCTTGGTCTCCGCTCTTGGAAGCCGTTTTCCTGGACTTAAGTTGACGCCGATCGTGACCATTAATGAAGGTTTGATCGGTGGTGTCCGTGTGAAAGTCGGCGATAAGACGCTTGACGGATCGATTCAAACGCGCCTTGCTCAAATGCAAGAGGCACTCACCGCATAAATTTCGGAGCTGTAAGAAATGCAACTCAATCCTAGTGAAATCAGCGAATTGCTGAAAAAGCGCATCGAAGGCCTTGGGGTCTCCGCTGATCTTCGCACCCAAGGTACCGTGGTTTCTGTTACCGACGGTATTTGCCGCGTTCACGGTCTTTCTGACGTGATGCAAGGCGAAATGTTGGAATTCCCCAACAGCACGTATGGTTTGGCTTTGAACCTTGAACGTGATTCCGTGGGTGCAGTTATTCTTGGTAACTACGAGCACATTAGTGAAGGCGATGTCGTTAAGACGACGGGTCGCATTCTCCAAGTGCCCGTTGGTCCGAAGTTGATTGGCCGCGTGGTCAACGCTTTGGGTCAACCGATCGATGGTAAGGGTCCGATCGACACCGACGAATTTGACGTCGTTGAAAAGGTCGCACCTGGTGTTATCGATCGCCAATCTGTTTCTCAACCGGTTCAAACCGGTTTGAAGTCTATTGACGCAATGGTGCCGATCGGCCGTGGTCAACGTGAATTGATCATTGGTGACCGTCAAACGGGTAAGACCGCTGTTGCTTTGGATACGATCATCAACCAAAAGGGTAAAGACCTTATTTGCGTTTATGTCGCTATTGGTCAAAAGGCTTCTACGATCGCCAACGTTGTTCGCAAGTTGGAAGAGCACGGCGCAATGGACTACACGATCATTGTTGCTGCTAGTGCTTCTGAATCTGCCGCTTTGCAATACATCGCTCCGTACTCCGGTGCAACGATGGGCGAATACTTCCGCGACCGCGGTCAAGATTCTTTGATTGTTTATGATGACTTGACCAAGCAAGCTTGGGCCTATCGT
Source organism: uncultured Sutterella sp. (assembly GCA_900554675.1). Lineage (GTDB taxonomy): Bacteria > Pseudomonadota > Gammaproteobacteria > Burkholderiales > Burkholderiaceae_F > Aphodousia. The sequence continues at coordinate 4,664 of USIM01000035.1, read as the reverse complement.
CAAATCTCCTTGTTGTTGCGCCGTCCGCCTGGACGTGAAGCATACCCTGGTGACGTGTTCTACTTGCATAGCCGCTTGTTGGAACGTGCTGCTCGCGTGAACCCGACCTATGTCGAACGTTTCACGAAGGGTGCTGTTAAGGGTAAGACTGGCTCCATGACCGCTTTGCCGATCATTGAAACGCAAGCTGGTGACGTTACGGCTTTCGTGCCGACCAATGTGATTTCTATTACCGACGGTCAAATCTTCTTGGAAACTGACCTCTTTAACGCTGGTATTCGTCCGGCTATCAACCCGGGTATCTCTGTGTCCCGTGTGGGTGGTGCCGCTCAAACCAAGGTTATTAAGAAGCTCGGTGGTGGCGTTCGTTTGGCTTTGGCTCAATACCGTGAATTGGCCGCTTTCGCTCAATTCGCCTCTGACTTGGACGAAGCAACTCGCAAGCAATTGGAACGCGGTAAGGTTGTTACTGAATTGATGAAGCAACCGCAATACCAACCGTTGCAAGTTTGGGAAGAAGCTTTGGTCTTGTTCTGCGTTGAAAACGGCATTTACGACGATGTCGAAGTCAAGGATGCATTGCGCTTTGAAAAGGCCATGCGTGACTTCATCGCTGAAAAGCACGCCGACTTAGTTCAACGTATCGAAGAGAAGAAGGAACTTGTTGCTGAAGACAAGGATCTCCTCTTGAACGTTGTTACTGAATTTAAGAAGAACGGCGCCTACTAAGTAGAAGTCGATTAACACCAAAGGGGACCAAATGCCTAGCACCAAGGAAATTCGCGCCAAGATCAAGAGCGTACAAAATACGCGCAAGATCACGAAGGCGATGGAAATGGTTGCGGCATCGAAGATGCGTAAGGCGCAAGATCGTATGCACGCCTCTCGCCCGTACGGGGAACATATCCGTACGATTGTGGCTCACTTAGCCACGGCACAGACGAGTTACGATCATCCGTATTTGCGCACGCATGACGCGAGTGCTGCTAAAGTTGGTCTGATCATGGTGACGACGGACAAAGGCTTGTGTGGAGCTCTTAATACCAACATTCAACGTTTGGTATTAAACAAGATTAAAGATTGGAATGCTGAAGGCGTGGAAATTCAAGCCACTGCCATCGGTAATAAAGGTCTTGGTTTCTTGCAACGCTCCGGTGTGGAATTGATTTCCAATGTTGTACAACTTGGTGATCGTCCGCAAATGGAACATCTGATTGGCGCTATTGGCGCTCAATTGGAACTTTATACGGCCGGTAAGATCGATAAGGTCTACCTCGCTTATTCTCGTTTTGTTAACGCGATGAAGCAAGAACCGGTTGTTGAGCAACTTTTGCCCTTGTCGAGTGATCGACTTGAAGAGATTGGCGAAAAACGTCGGGAATATTCGTGGGATTATCTCTACGAACCCAGTGACGCCACAGTTCTCGATGTGCTCTTAAAGCGCTACATCGAAGCATTAATTTACCAAGCAGTTGCAGAAAACATGGCATCTGAGCAAAGTGCACGTATGGTGGCTATGAAGGCCGCTAGTGACAACGCTAAGAAGCTTATTGGTGATTTGCAATTGGTTTACAACAAGACCCGTCAAGCGGCCATCACGAAGGAAATTACTGAAATCGTGGGTGGTGCAGCTGCCGTGTCTTAAAGAGGATAACTCCCATGAGTATCGGACAGATCGTTCAGGTCATTGGCGCTGTGGTGGACGTTGAGTTCCCGCGCGATCAAATGCCCAAAGTTTACGATGCCCTTATCTTAGAAAAAGATGAGAACAACAGTCTTGCCGAAGAAGGCTTGACCTTCGAAGTGCAACAACAGTTGGGCGACGGCGTGGTTCGTACCATTGCTATGGGCGCCTCTGAAGGTTTGCAACGCGGCATGAAGGTGAAGAGCACCGGCGCTGGTATCTCTGTGCCTGTCGGCCCGAAGACCTTGGGTCGTATTATGGACGTGTTGGGTCGCCCGATTGACGACTGCGGCCCGATCGGCGAAGAAGAACGCCGTGAAATTCACCGTCCTGCTCCGAAGTTTGACGAATTGAGCCCGTCTGTGGACTTGCTCGAAACCGGTATTAAGGTGATTGACTTGATTTGCCCGTTCGCTAAGGGCGGTAAGGTCGGTCTCTTCGGTGGTGCCGGTGTGGGTAAGACTGTGAACATGATGGAATTGATCAACAACATTGCTAAGCAATATGGTGGTTATTCTGTGTTCGCAGGTGTGGGTGAACGTACCCGTGAAGGTAATGACTTCTACCACGAAATGGAAGAGTCTCACGTGTTGGACAAGGTGGCCATGGTGTTCGGTCAAATGAACGAACCTCCGGGCAACCGTTTGCGCGTGGCTTTGACCGGCTTGACGATGGCTGAAGCTTTCCGTGACGAAGGTCGTGACATCTTGTTGTTCGTTGACAACATTTATCGTTACACCTTGGCTGGTACCGAAGTTTCCGCATTGCTCGGTCGTATGCCTTCTGCCGTGGGTTATCAACCGACGTTGGCAGAAGAAATGGGTCGCTTGCAAGAACGTATTACGTCTACGAAGGTTGGTTCTATTACCTCCATTCAAGCTGTTTACGTCCCTGCTGACGACTTGACTGACCCGTCTCCGGCTACGACCTTCGGTCACTTGGATGCAACCGTTGTGTTGTCTCGTGATATCGCTGCTTTGGGTATTTACCCGGCAGTTGACCCGCTTGACTCCACGAGCCGCCAAGTTGACCCGTTGATCATCGGTGAAGAACACTATGGCATCTGCCGCCGCGTCCAAGAAACGTTGCAACGTTACAAGGAATTGCGCGACATTATCGCCATTTTGGGTATGGACGAATTGGCTCCGGAAGATAAGTTGACGGTTATGCGTGCTCGTAAGATCCAACGCTTCTTGTCTCAACCCTTCCACGTTGCTGAAGTCTTTACTGGCGCTCCCGGTAAGTACGTCCCGTTGAAAGAAACGATCCGCGGTTTCCGCATGATCGTTGACGGTGAATGCGATGCTTTGCCTGAACAAGCTTTCTACATGGTTGGTACCATCGACGAAGCTTTCGAAAAGGCCAAGCAAATGCACTAATGATTTTGGCCAAGGGAGAGTGATCTCCCTTGCCAAAACACGACCACGGAGCAACTATGTCTACGATTAAGGTTAACGTCGTTAGCGCTGAAGAGCAAATCTTCTCTGGTGATGCCGAGTTCGTTGCCCTTCCTGGTGAAGGCGGTGAATTGGGTATCCTGCCTCAACATACTCCGTTGATCTCTTTGATTAAGCCGGGTTTTGTGCGTATTACGCTCCCGGAAACCAAAGAAGTGAAACAAGTGTTCGTTGCGGGTGGCGTGATTGAAGTGCAACCGCACCTTGTTACTGTTTTAGCTGATACCGCTATTCGTTCTGAAGAAATGGATCGCGCTAAGACGGAAAAGGCAATTGCTGAAGCTCGCGAAGCTCGCAGCAAGGCAACGAGTGAAGTCGATTTGGCTAAGCTCGATGCGGAATTGGCTGTCTTGGCTGCCGAATTGGCCGCCATCGAAAAGCTCAAACGCAATCACTAAGCGTTCATGGACGTTTAAAAAGGCAGATGTTTCATCTGCCTTTTTTATCGTCCAAAGTTTTCTGACATATCAATAGATATGTAGAAAAACAGTACACTTTCAAGATAATTCGTTGTAGGATAAAAGTATCCACTTTTCTAAAACGAAAGAGAAGTGTATTAATTTGACAAACACATTCGATATTGTTGGAGTGGTCTATGAAAGTTATGGTTTGTACCGATGGTACGGAATTGAGTCGTAAAGCGATTGAAACGGCAATTGCAGTTGCAAAACCATTAAATGCTGAATTAATTGGTATGACGGCTGTTAAGGGGGAAGCACCTGCAGATGGTTTGGCTGGTGAGCCGTCAGAGATTCAAGAACGTCTCGGTGAAATCTACAAAGCTGCCAAAGAGGCAGAGGTTCCGTGTCGTGTGATTGCTGAACACGGTCAGGCTCCTTGGATGTGCATCACGGAATTGGCTAAACGCGAAGATGTAGATTACGTTGTTATGAGCAGTCGCGGTATGGGAAGCTTAGGTAGTTTAATTATCGGTAGCGAAACTCAAAAAACGTTGGCTCAGATCGACCGTCCTGTTTTGGTTGTGCGTTAAAGACATTGTCCTCAAAAAACAAGTAGTGCTTTTGGGGACTGGGTTTATTGCAACTTAGCTACGCATTCATTGGCAGTAATGCCTTGGATGCGTATTCTTTTTTCTCGACTTGTCTCTCCACTGATGAGGGAGATTTTTGACTTTGAGACGCCCAGTGTTTTGGCTAAGAAAGCGATAATCGCTTGATTGGCTTTGCCATCGACCGGAGGGGTTGCTATGGCAATCTTCAACTTATCTCCGTAGAGTCCGACGACAGAAGTACGCTTAGCACCGGGTTGTGCATGAAGACGCAAAACGATGTCTTGATCTTTTTCACTAAGCCAGACAGGGAGAGTCATTAAATACTATTCCTTGATAAATATAAATTTCGTCATCCAATGATAGCGAAGAACCGTCACTTTCTCGAATACAAGTACTGTTTGGGGGATTATCAACAGACTTATCCACAAAATTTGCAAATCGTCAGCTTTTAGATTTGTTGTTTAAAATCCGATAGTTAATATTTTTATAAATTTATAACCATTTGAATAAT
>USIM01000034.1 GCA_900554675.1 uncultured Sutterella sp. | reverse complement strand
CATCAACAAAGAGCAGTCTTCACTACCGGGGCAACCGTGGATATCAAAGACGCGCTTAACCGTGGGCATGCCCTTTGCAATCTTTTCAAAGGCATCGCAAAGTTCTTTATCGCTTACGATATTCGTGGCTTGACCGACGATATCAATCTTGTGTTGTACACCGTAACTTTCTGCTGAACCGCGAATCATGCGCTCTGCTGTCTCTTGCATATAAGCGTTAATTTCGTTGGTGGAACCACGAACTTCCAATTCCATCGAGGCGTGAACGGGAACCACGTTGCGCCCTTCACCTGCACGGATTGTTCCAACGTTTACACTGGTTTCACCATCACCGTGACGGGCAATCCCCATAATTTGCATGGCGGCCGTGCAAGCAGCCATCAAAGCATTACGACCAGCGTGAGCGGAGGAACCCGCGTGAGCAGGAACGCCAAGGAAGGAGCAATTCAATTTCGTGGTGGATAAGAAGCCTTCACGAATAATGGCAATTTCGTGCAACTTGGCAGCAACACCAACGTGACCGCCAACGAGATAATCGACATCGTCAAGGTTCGTGGAGTGAGCAATGCCGCTCGCCCCCTTCGTGCCTTCTTCAGCCGGTTGGAAAAGAATCTTAATCGTGCCACAGAGTTGGTCCGCATTGTCGTGAATCCAATGGGCCATGGCAAGACCCATTGCAGCGTGAGCATCGTGACCACAGGCATGCATTAAACCTTCATTGTGGCTTGTAAAGCCTTCTTTCGTGGCTTCGTTTTCTTCGCCCATGGATTCTTCGACGTTCACACAGTCAATGTCAAAACGAAGAGCCGTGACGGGGCCCGGACGACCCGTTTCCCAAATGGCCAAACAACCTGTAAAGCCATCAAGTTCTTTCATTAAAGTCGGGTCCATGCCGTCAGCCAATGCTTTGGCTTTTGCCTTTTCAATGACGGATTCAATGCGACCTAATGCAAATTCAGGATTAAAGAGCGCTTTACCAACCACCGTTTTAAAACCCAATTCACGAACGCGTTTGACAATCGTTTGCGTCGTTAAAAATTCCGTCCAGGCGATTTCCGGATTTTGGTGGAATTCACGGCGGGTTTTGATCATTTCAGGAATGTAAGCAGCAACGGATAACATTTTGGATTCGCTCCTTAGATAAAAAAGTCTGGCTAAAAATCAAGCCATCAACCTAATCATTTTAGGACGTGAGATAAAAAGAAAGCTCCTGACTTTCCCCAAGTCAGAAGCTTCTTTAGTGTAAAGATTAAGCGTACTTTTGAATTACGTCACGCATTCGCTTCAAACCCTTTTTGACCGTTTCCATGTCGGGGCCGTAAGAGAGTCGAACCCAATGGCGATAGGGTTCTTCTGCCGGACGAACACGGTAGGGGCGAACATCAAAGAAGTGACCCGGAACTGTCAAAACTTTTTCTTCTAAGCAAGCAAAGAAGAACTCATCGGCGTCATTAATCGGGGCCGGTAATTTTTCAATATTGGCCCAGATATAGAACGTACCGTTCGGAGCTTGAGCCGGTTCAATGCCCATGTCTTTGAGTTCTTTGAGCATGTAGTCACGCTTTTTGGCAAACTCATTGCGTAAAGCCTTGGTTGTTGTTGCGACGCGATCGGGTTTCAAAGCTTCCAATGCGGCACGTTGGGTGAGCATTGAAGGACCACCGTCCACGGCGCTTGCTGCACGGTTCATTTGTTCAATGATGTGCTTGGGGCCCACGGCCCAGCCGGCACGCCAACCCGGATAGCGGTAGCTCTTTGTTAAACCGTCGAAAACAACAACGGGATCTTTGTCAACATCTTCAACAAATTCCAATGCGGATACTGGTCCTTGGGCGGGTGTGCCGTCATCGTTGTAGATGAAATGAGAATAGAATTCATCGCAACCTAAGAGGCAGTTTTCCGTTCGCGCAATTTCCACGTAGCGTTTGAGTGTTTCTCCTTGAATCACTTCACCTGTGGGGTTACAAGGATTGGAGAAAACAAAACAATTCACTCGTTCTTGATGGATGATGTCTGCGAGCTCTTGAGCCGGAATACGGAAAGCGTTTTCAGGCTTTGTGTAAATGGGTAAAAGCATGCAACGGTTGCGAAGACCGTAAAGGTAGTCTTCGTAGGCCGTGTAGTCAGGATTTTTATAAGCGATTCGACAGCCGTCAGCCAAGATCGTATAAAGGCGAGTCAAGGAGAGTCGGCCACCGGCAGCAAAACTGATATTGTCGGCCGTGTACGGCATTTTGCCTTGACGGTACTGACGATTGATCATGTCAGCGATGGCTTGACGAACTTCTAATGAGCCACCAACAGGGCCATAGGCATGATCTTGGGGCTCTAAATCAATGTGGTTAATGCGAGGATAGTCACCTTGCATTTCACCAACCTCGGGCTGACCTTGACCGAGATTGCACCAATCGGGATCACCATTGGTAAAGCCTCGGAGACTGGCTTGATGAACAACCCAAATAACCCCCATGTAGGGGACTTCTCGAACCATAGGAAATTGATTGTTGGTCATAATATGTCCTACAAAAGTATTGTTAACTTTGTTTTCTAGTCAGCGAAATGTTTTTTTGACTTTCTGATCGTAAAACAAAGAGTAACCCAAATAAAATGGCCACAAGTCCTAGACTTGCTCCTACAGAAATTGGTTCATGAACAACGACGATCGCTAAGATAAACGCCATCACAGGCTCTAATAATCCTAATGCAACGGCCGTCGAGACATTAATCATTTTGAGAGCCGTGGAATAGAGCAAATAGGCAACCCCTGTGGCCACAAGTCCAAGGTAGGCAACGATGAAAAGGTCTTTCCAATAAAAGGTAGGTATCCCAGATGTTGTCCAAGCAACTGGAACAGCGATTAACGCAGCAATCAAGAAAATATGAGCAGAGGCTTGAAGCGGAGTGGCATCTTTTACGAGCGTTTTAGCGGTGACTGAATAAAGAGAATAACAAAAACCCGCTCCCAGACAAATAACCAAACCGAAGATATTGAATTCAATCGCCTGGGCTTGAGAGATAGCCATTAATGCACCACCACTCACAGCAATACCAATGCCCAAGAACCAACTTTTAGACGGCACTTTTTTATTAAGAAGATACTCTAAGAGACCTGCCCAAAGGGGGGCAGAACCAATGGTTGTGCAAGAACCAAGAGCAACGCCTGCTTCTTTAATGCCAGAGAAAAACAATAGGTTAAAAAACGCCATGCTTAAACCGGCAACGATAACTTTAATGTAGTAACTTTTTGCTGGTTTTTCTGTCAGAGATTTTGCCCAAGAGCGTTGACGCCACGCTAAAAGTGGGAAAAGAAAGGCGCAGGCGAAAAGGACACGAAAAGCCCCTACCCATAGTGTGCTTAAGCCCCCGGGTGTGATGAAACTTTGTGCCGTGCCCGCCGTGCCCCATAGCGAAGCAGCAATGGCTGCTAACGCAATGCCGATGACGGGTTTTGAAACAGAATGGTTGGTCGACATGTCCGGTCTCAATATCATTCGATTATATCAATTGAAGCTCACGAAATTAGAGGAAAAACTCAGGACTGAAAGATATTTTCTAGGCCGTTGAAAGGCAAGGTAAAATTAAGCATCTTTCTTCTGGAGTTTTTAAAAGTGATTAGTGCACTTATTTGCCTTGTGGCACTCGGCCTTGCCGGTTGGGCAATTGCCAAAAATTATGATGCCAAAGTGGTGTTGTTTGCGGTTGGTTTGACGCTGATGTTCTGTGCGGTCATTATGGGGTATCCCGTGGTGAGTGCAAAGGCAGCTTCCGGTTTGGCTTGGGTTGATCCCTTCAAAGCGGTTAAGGATTTATTTATCCGTCAGTACTCCAACGCTGGTTTGATCATCTTGACGTTGTTTGGCTTTGCGGCCTACATGTCTCATATCGGTGCCAACGACATGGTCATCCGTGTTTTGAGTAAACCCTTGGAACGCATTCGCTCCCCCTATGTGTTAGTTCCGTTGGTTTTCTGGTTGGGAACGATTTTATCCATCATTATTCCGAGTGCTTCGTCGTTGGCCGTGATTTTGATGGCGACGCTCTACCCAGTATTGCGTGCAGCCAAGATGAGTGCCTTAACGGCAGCCGGTGTCATTGCTACGACGGCAACGATCGTACCGACACCTTTGGGGGGTGATAACGTGGTTGCAGCTCGAGTCTTGGGCTTTGAACACGTTGTTGACTATGTCTTTTATCACCACGCACCGATCACGATACCAGCCTTGATTATCATGGGTGTTGTGCATTATTTTTGGCAAAAGTACATGGATAAAAAAGAGGGTGACAGCGTTCAAGCGGAGTTTGATGAAAGTAAACTCGCTCAAAAAACGTTGGATGCTCCGACTTACTATGCGATTTTCCCGATTCTGCCTTTGATTTTGACAATTTTCTTCTGGGCATTTTTCAAGTCCGTCAAGGTCGGTTTGGTTGAAATTACCTTGTTCTCCTTTGCTTTGGCGTTTGTCTGCGAACTGATTCGTAAGGGGGATGTGAAAAACGGCATGAGTGATGCCGGCATTTTCTTTAAGGGCATGGGAACAGGTTTTTCTCAAGTCGTGGTCTTAATTGTTGCTGCTTCTACTATGGTGGCAGGTCTCAGTGCCATGGGTATGATCAAGATGATTTCAAGCTCTATCCAAGGGTTGGAAAATGCCGATACCGGTTTGATGTTTGCCTTCTCTGGTATTACGGCTTTGATTACCTTCATTAGCGGCTCGGGTAATGCGGTTTTCTATAGCTTTATTGAGTTAATTCCCCAGTTGACGCAACAAGCCCAAATTGATCCGATTATGGTTGCTTTGCCCATGCAATGCACTTCCAATTTGATTCGTGCGGTTTCGCCCGTTTCTGCCGTTGTCATTATCGTGGCGGCCGTGGTCAAGGTGAACCCGTTAATCATTGTCAAACGTACCGCCGTACCGCTTTTAGTGGGCTGGGTGAGCGTAATGGCAATTTCTTTAATTCGTTATCTTTAATTTTTGAAAAGGTGGCTTCTCATGGCATATCAAGAACCGATCAATCAATCGTGGCTCGTCGAAAAACGTCGTGAAATACACGCTTGGCCGGAACCCGGTTGGGCGGAGTTTGTCTCCAGTGCTCGTGCGATTGAGTATTTGGAAAAAGAAGGCTTTAAAGTTCTTTGCGGCCGAGAAGTCATCAATGAAGATTTCATTCGAGGTGCTAAGCCCTTGGAAATTGAAGAGGGTTTGAGGTTTGCTCGTGAGCGTGGTGTAAGTGAGGAACTTTTGGCTCGTATGAACGGTGTGACGGGTGTTGTGGGTATTTTTGATACCGGTCGTCCGGGCCCTGTTATCGGTTTTCGCTGTGAATTGGATTGCATCCCTGTGACGGAAACAAGCGATCCTGAACATATCCCGAATAAAGAAGGTTTTGCTTCTCAACATCCGGGCTACATGCACGCTTGTTCTCACGATGGCCCTCAAGCCGTTCTGATGGGTTTAGCCTCGTGGATTAAGGCTAATGCTGATCAATTGTGCGGTACGGTCAAAATTATCTATCAACCGGCCGAAGAAGGCGGTCGTGGTGGCCGTCCGATGGCAGAAAGCGGCATTTTGGATGACTTAGACTTTTTGTATTGCGGGCATTTTGGCTGTGATATCCCTGCCGGGGAAGTTATTACGGCACCGGAAAAATTCTTGTGTTCGACGAAATTTGACCTCCAATATAAGGGCTCTCCTTCGCACGCTGCTATGCAACCTGAAGTGGGTCGCAATGCCCTTATGGCAGCGGCTACCGCCTCTTTATCCTTAATGAGTTTGCCTCGCCACGGCTTGGGCATGACTCGCGTGAATGTCGGTACGCTTCGTGCTGGTGAAGGGCGCAACGTGATTGCATCCAAGGCTGAAATGCAATGCGAAGTCCGTGGTGAAACGGCCAAGATTAATGAGGATATGTTTAACGAAGCCATGACGCGAGCAAAGGCTGCTGCCGCTATGTACGGTTGCGAATTTGATTGCAAGATTTTAGGCGAGACGTTGGACTTTAATCCCGATCCGGAAGCCCGAGACAATATTGCAAAAGCTGCTGAAGGCGTGAGCCACGTTGAAAAGATCACGGCTTGGATGAACTTTAACGGTAGTGAAGATGCAACGGTTTTGGCTCAACGAGTTCAACGCTTGGGCGGCAAATGCAGTTACGTTGTCGTAGGTTCCGAATTAAAGGCCGGTCACCATCAATGCGCATTTGATTTTGAAGAAAAGCGCCTGATTTCGCTTTTTGAAATTTATCGAAATTTGGTGATTCACCACTTGGCGAAATAACAAAAAAAAGCCCCGACTTAAAAATCGGGGCAATTTTTCCTGAGTTTATCAGCTGAATAAAGCCTAACTGTATGAAATTAAAAACAGAATTGGCTTTATTTTTCGCTTCATATGTGTTATATTTATGTTATCTGTATGGAGCTTTCATGAATCTCGTCGTCCAAAAGTCCGGTAAATATCAATACGTCTCCTTTCGTGAGTCTTATTGGGATCCCGTAAAGAAAAAATACTCAAGTCGTACCGTTAAAAATTTCGGTAGATTAGACTTACTCGAAAAGAATAGCCCTAATATCCTTGAAGAGCTTCGCGCTCAAGTCCAATCCAACAAAGCGGCACTAGTCGATGAGAAGCAAAAGATTCTTAAAGCCCGTGTTGACCGGGCTGCCGTATCGGCAAGCTCTGCCACAAATGCTTACGCTGACAATCGCGTTGTGAATTTAGGTGGGTGTATCTACCGACAGGTCTGGAACAAACTCAACCTTTCACGCAAGCTTCGTGATATTCAAAAGCAAACCAACATCGAATTCGATTTCCCGGAAAGTGTGTTTTTCATGGCAACAGCACGTAGTCTGCAACCAGACTCCAAACTTTCCCAGTGGCAAAAACGCAACCAGTTTCTGTATGGAAGTTCTGAGCTGTCATTGAATCATTTGTATCGTTCGTTGGACTTGCTTGTTGAGAAAAAACAAGACCTTGTTCGGTATTTAAACAAGCAAATCCAAAAGCAGTACAACAGGATGGTGACAGTCGCACTTTATGACGTCACGACCTATTACTTCGAGAGTCAGGATGCAGATACACTTCGCAATTTTGGTTTCTCGAAAGACAATAAGGTCAACCAAGTTCAAGTCGTCATGGGTCTCTTGATCGATGAAAACGGTATTCCGATTGACTATGAATTGTTCCCAGGTAATACCAATGAGTTTTCCACGATGATTCCTATTCTGAAGAAACTCAAAGCAGATTACGGAATTGAAAATGTCATCGTCACGGCTGACCGTGGGTTAAATAGTGGGGCCAACCTCAAGGCAATTCTTGACCTTGGTATGAACTACGTCATTGCTTACCGACTTCGCACAGCCGGCAAACGAATCATCGACTTGATCCAAAATGACTCATCTTGGAAGTCATGGAGTGCCAACGGAATTCGCGAGGTCAGTAAGTACTGCCAAACAACGGAAACCCGAACAGTTCGTTTCATCGATGAAAGCGGCCACTGGGTTAACGAGCGCATAACCTCTAATTTGTTAATTAATTACTCAGCTAAACGAGCACGAAAAGATGCCAATGACAGACAACGATTAGTCGACAAGGCAACCAAATTGGCCGAAAATCCCAGTCTCGTTAAGAGTGAGCTGAAAAAAGGTGGCAAAAGCTATTTGAAGGTCGAGGCTGGATCGTTGCGTGCCGAACTTGATCGAGAAAAAATCGAAAAGGCAGAAATCTTTGACGGTTACTACGGAATAGTGTATTCGGATAAGACTATGAGTGCTGAGCAGGTTTTATCGATTCATCACAGCCTATGGCAGATTGAAGAGTCTTTCCGTATTTCTAAATCATTGTTAGAAGCTAGACCCTGCTTCCATTGGAAAGAACAACGAATCAAAGGACACTTCTTCATCTGCTTCCTTGCTTTGGTGTTGCACCGTTTGTTGGAGTGGGAACTTCATCAACAAGACGTTGAAATTCCAGCCGAACAAATCATCAGCGCTCTTCAAAATGCCACGTTGCAAGAGATTGTCTTAGGAACTGATAATGCGGTTTACTGCAAATCTCAGACCGAAGGTGCATTTGAAGCGATGGCGAAAGCAGTAGGTTTAGGTCGATTGCCGAGACTTGCTAAAGCAGCCGAAGTTAAGACAGCCATGAAGCTAAAAGAACTGAAATAGAGGAAAGAATCTTATAACATAGGTCCGACGAAAGAAAAGTCGATTAACTTCATGATTTATATGCAGTTAATCGACTTTTGACTGATAAACTCAGGA
>USIM01000033.1 GCA_900554675.1 uncultured Sutterella sp. | reverse complement strand
ATATTAACAACATGGTTATTAGTATCTCAACTACAACGATTGGTTTTCTACCGCCTCCTTTTCTTCAGGCAAACGAGAAACCAAAACCTTATCAATACGACGCCCATCCATATCAACCACTTCAAAACGCCAACCTTGCCAAGTGACAAACTGACCGGTCTTAGGCATGTCTTCCATGATCCAAACAATCATGCCGGCCAAGGTGTTATAGCGACCTTCATTTTCTTGGGGCACGCTCTTGAGTTGCAAATGGTCTTTTAATTCGGGCACGGCCAACATACCGTCTAAAAGCAGCGAGCCGTCTTCACGCTCCACAATCCAAGACTCGTCCCCAACATTGGGTTTAAATTCGCCAGCAATGGCTTCTAACACGTCACGCGGGCTCACTAACCCCTGTACCGTACCGTATTCATCAACGACAATGGCCACAGGAATATCGTTATCACGGAAGTTTTCCAATAATTCCAACCCTGTTAACGTCTCTGGTACATAAGAGGCCTTGGCGACTTGGCTCGTAAAGTCCACTCTACCGTTTTCTAACAGTTGCTTTAACAAAACACGCGTAGAGCAAAAGCCCTTGATGTCATCTAACGAACCGTCGGCGATCGGCAGGCGAGAGTGTTGAGACGTCAAAATCTTGCGAACGTTCAAGTCGTCTTCGTCTTGAAGGTCAATCCACTCAACTTCACTGCGAGGGGTCATGAGCGTTGCAATCGTGCGGTCATCCAAGCGGAAAAGGTTACGAGCCATGTCGCGTTCTTGCTCTTCAATCACCCCCGATTCGCTCCCTTCTTCAATCACGGCATGGATTTCTTCTTCCGTGACACTGGGTTCTTGCGTATCGCTCTTACCCGTTAATTTCAAAATCAAATTCGTGGAAGCGGATAATAACTTCACAAAGGGTGCCATGATAATGGCCAACGTATTGATGGGGCGAGCAATTTGACAAGCCACACCTTCAGGATTCATTTGACCTAAACGCTTAGGTACCAATTCACCCAAAATAATGGAGAAGTAAGTCACCAATACCACAACCAAAACCAAGCCCAACGTGCGAGCCGTCACGGGTGCGACATCCATACTCTCCGTTAACCAATGAGCAACCGGTTCTGCTAACGCCGCTTCCCCCACGATCCCTGACAAAATACCAATGGACGTAATCCCCACTTGAATGGCAGACAAGGCGCGCGTCGGCTCTTCATTGAGTTCCATGGCCACCTTTGCGCCTTTATTACCCTCATCGTCCTTGACTTGAAGGCGGGCTCGGCGACTCGTCACCAAGGCGATTTCGCTCATGGCAAAAGCGCCATTTAAGAGAATTAATGCGACTAAACAAAAAATATTGAACCAGTTTTCCATTTCTGATGAAACTCGCTACTGAGAAATTCGTTGAATTAAACCTTCGATGGCGCATTGGATTGTGGCCGTGCGCACGGCTTGTCGATCACCGGGAAATTCCTTTCTGACCACTTCTGGCACCTCACCTCGTTGACCCCAGGCTAAAAAGACGGTTCCCACGGGTTTGCCGGGGACTGCACCTCCAGGCCCCGCAATACCGGTCACCGCCACGGCGATATCGGCATTTGAACGAGTCAGGGCTCCCCAAACCATCTCCGAAGCACACTCAGAAGAGACCGCTCCCACCGCCTCCAACGTTGAAGCGTTCACACCTAAGAGGTCTATTTTTGACTCATTCGTGTAAGTCACAAAGCCCCTATCAAACCATTGGCTTGAGCCTGCAATATCAGTGATTGTGTAACTAATGCCTCCAGCCGTACATGACTCGGCCGTTGCCACTATCACATGGGCCTTCAGTGCCACATCACCTAACGTTTTCGCTAAAACTTCTAACTGGGAGTCCACGAAGAATGTGTCCTAAAAAAGCATTAATGCGTATTGGATGCCCCACAAGAGAAGCAACGCATAAACCGCAGCCACAGCATCATCGAGCATGATGCCAACACCATTTTTCATTTTACGATCAAAGAAACTTGCCGGCGGTAATTTCACAATATCAAAGAATCGGAAAGCCACAAAGCCTGCGATTTGCCAAGGCAGTGTTGCCGGAATTAAGGCTAGTACCCACCAAATCGCAAACACTTCATCAATGACGATAGAACCGTGATCGGGAACACCCAAATCTTTACTTGTTTCTTCACAAGCCCACGAACCTACAATAAAGGTCACTGCCACAATCACTAACCACATCGCAGGCGTTACCCACGGGGCCAGGGCCACATAAACCAACCACCCGGCCAACGTTCCCCAAGTGCCCGGTGCCGGACGAATGACGCCGCTACCGAAAAAACTTGCAATGATGTGGGACAGGCGAGAAAAGGCAAAGTGCCACGTCATGCGCACTTTATTAACAGGATTATCAGCACTGTATTTTTCTAACATTTCTACTCTCGGAAATGGTCAAAACCGGCGAACTGCACATTAACCACTTCGTTTTTATCGTTCTCAAAATAAACGCCTTCTTCAATCACGCACCCAATGCGAGATAAAGGCAATTGGTGATTCTCAGACCATTTTAAAATGCTTTGGCGATGCTTGGGATGAGCGGTAAACACCAATTCGTAATCATCGCCCCCGGCCCACTGCGCCTGACGGCGGCGATCGGTATCCATTTTGGCTAAATCCAAACTCACAGCTGGGCTATCAACCCAAAGTTTGGCACCGACGCCACTGCGCTCCAGAATGTGCCCCAAATCTTGATAAAGGCCATCAGAGACATCGGCTGCGGCTGAAGCAACGTGTGCCAACAATTCACACCCCAAAGCCACTCGAGGCGTTGGGCAATCCATGCGACTTTCTAAGTACTCGGTCACGGTTTCAGACCACACTTTTGTGCGCATCATGAGCGCCGCGTAGGCATCCCCCACCGTACCGCTTACCCAAATATCGTCGCCTACTGAGGCCCCGGCACGCGTTAAAGCGTTATGCTCTGCTTCACCCAAAGCCGTGATCGTAAAGGTAGCAGGCGAGCGAATCTGGCCCACCGTTGTGCTTTTCGTTGTATCGCCCCCTAAAAGCGCACATTGATAAGTTTGCGCAGCTTTTTTTAATCCTTCAGAAAAACCTTTTAACCAAGCTTCATTGGCTTCGGGTAAGGAAATCGCAAGAAAAAACGCACGAGGCGTCGCACCGGCCGCCGCCAAATCGGACAGATTGACAGCAAGGGCCTTGAAACCGACGGTTTGGGGATTGGCATCGGGTAAAAAATGCGTACCCAATGCAGTGGTATCCGTTGTGATGGCTAAAGTCGTATCACCGACTTTAAGAAGGGCGCAATCATCACCGATTCCTTGGGAGGGCCAGTGACTGGTCACTCCCAAAGAAAAGAAACGGTGGATGAGATCAAATTCTGACGGGCGTGTGCCCATAGGCGTTATTTGTTGTTAACTTCGGTCGCACGCACTTGAGCGGCCACTTTATCCAACACACCGTTGACATAACGGAAACCTTCAGAACCGCCAAAGTTCTTCGCCAATTCCACGGCTTCGTTGATGACCACGCGGTACGGGATTTCAATGTGGTTCTTCAATTCATACGTTGCCAAAAGCAACACAGAGCGTTCAACCAAAGACAAGCGAGAGACATCACGGTCAACGTGAGCAGCGTAAAGGGCTTCGAGCTCTTGGGCATTTTCAATCACACCCGTCAAAAGCTCCGTGTAGTGAGCCTTGTCGCAACGTTCAAAGTCTGCAACATCAATCGCAGCACCGGCAACGGGTTCGCCGTCTTCGCTTAAAACGCTCAAAAGCGTCGTATCAATGGTCTTGGCATCAAGGCCGCTGACCAAGTGTTCGTAAATGCCCAACAATGCAAATTCACGGGACAAAGAGCGAGCACCGCGGCTCGGTCGATGGGGACGTTGTGCCATTTATTCCTCGTCTTCTTCAAATTCAAACATGTATTCTTTGCGGAAATTGGCCATTTCCACAGCCACGCGTGCGGCGTCCGTGCCCTTTTCTTCCAAACGGGCCTTGGTTTGTTCGTCGTTTTCGGTCGTCAACACGGCGTTGGCAATCGGAATATCCCATTCCAAGCTCACTTGCATGATGCCGGAGGCGCTTTCGTTCGAAACGATTTCGAAGTGATACGTTTCACCGCGAATCACAGCACCGATTGCCACCAAAGCGTCATACTCTTCGGTTTGAGCCAATTGTTGCAATGCAAAGGGGATCTCCAAAGCACCCGGTACACGGGCCAACGTGATGTCTTCTTCGACCACGCCCAAGCGAGCCAATTCAGCCAAGCAAGCCTTCAAAAGGCCTTCACCGGCGTAGTCATTGAAGCGGGCTTGAACAATACCGATACGAAGACCGCGACCATCTAAAGAGTTTTCGATGATATCCATGGACATCTTTCGTCTCCAGTTGTAAATTCGTTACCAAAAAATAATTGTGCATATTGTACTGATTTTCAAGGACTCTTTCGCTTTCCTTTCAAAGAAAATCAGTCAATTGCAATCACAAATGCATACCGCGGGCGTAAGGGCGCGGGAAGGCCACGCTCTCGTCACCTAATTCGAGCGCCGCTTGCCACCCCCAATGAGGATTTAAAAGCATCGCACGACCGATATCGACCATGTCAGCCGTTTCTTGCACCAAAATGGTTTCCGCTTGAGCAGCATACTTAATTAAACCGCAACAAAGCGTGGGCATCCCCGTGGCTTCTTTCACCGCGCGAGCGTAAGGCAATTGGTAGCCGTATTGCACGTCGACTTTTTGATCTGGTGACAAACCACCCGCAGAAACGTCTACAAATTCGCAACCGTAACGTTGAAGTTCTTTGACGAAAGTAATCGTCTCTTCAGTGCTCCAACCACCATCAATCCAATCGGTTGCAGAAACTCGAACGCCCACCGTCAATTGCGGTGCAGCTTCTTTAATCGCAACAAAAACCATGAGAGGCAAACGCATACGGTTTTCTAAGCTACCACCGAATTCGTCCGTGCGATGATTCGTCAAGGGCGACAGGAATTCGTGCATTAAGTAGCCGTGGGCGCAGTGCAATTCAATGCCATCAAAACCGGCTTGTTGGGCTCGGAAGGCCGCAATGGAGAAGGCTTCGATGAGCTTATCAATCTCGGCTTTCGTCATCTCATGAGGCGCGCGGTGAGCCGGACTCAACGCAATCGCTGAAGGGGCCGCTAACTCCCAACCGCCATCTTCCGGGTTTAAATTGACACCCCCTAAGGCACAACTTCCCTTACGACCGGCATGACTTAATTGAATAATGACTTTCGTTTTGTCATCAATGTGACGCATGGTCGAAACCATTTCTCGCATGGCGTCGCACTGATCATTGGTCCAAAGGCCCAAGTCATAGGGGGTAATTCGTCCTTCCGGACAAACGGCCGTGGCTTCCACGCACACCAAAGCGGCACCCGATTGGGCGAGTTTGCCGTAGTGCACGTTGTGCCAAACATTAGGCATTCCGTCAGTGGCTTGGTACATGCACATTGGCGGAACAGAAATACGGTTTTGAAGCTCCATGCCACCGATTTGGTAGGGGCTAAAAAGCTTTGTTCGCATCACTGCTCTCCTTTCAAACTTTTTCTTTCGTTTGAGATTATTGATTTTGAACCTTCAACATGCGCTCAACGTAGCGAGCGATTGTGTCAATTTCCAAATTGATCGGGTCTTGGGCTTTGAGGTGCTTAAGCGTTGTCACTTCGACCGTATGCGGGATCAAGTTAATGGAAACATTCGTCCCATCTTCCGTGTCCACCACATCATTAATCGTCAAAGAAACACCATTGACCGTAATCGAACCCTTGTAGGCCAAATAGGGACTCAAGGGTTTGGGGGCATGCACGACCAAATGCCAGCTCTCGGCCTTGGGCTCCATCACCACAACGTGACCCACACCGTCAACGTGACCGGAAACGATGTGACCGTCCAAACGATCCCCTACGCGAAGAGCTTTTTCCAAATTCACTTCGCCTGCCTTATGAAGACCCGTCGTTTTAGACAAGCTCTCGGCCGAGACTTCAATCTTAAACGTATCACCGTCAATGGCCACCACCGTCATGCAGGCGCCGTTCACAGCAATGGAGTCACCCACTTGAACCGTTTCCAGACCTAAGGTTGGTGCATCAATCGTTAATCGAACACCGTCACCCAACGTTTCGGGTTCACGCACTTGACCGATGGCTTGAATAATGCCGGTAAACATCGTCTATTTTTCCTTTCTTGTTAAGACTAAACGCACATCGTCGCCGATTTTATCAGCGCTTTGGATATGCCAAGAATCAATTTGATTTAAATGGGTCGCAACGGGTAAACCAAACGCACCCCGTCCTTGAGCTAAAAATTTGGGCGCCGTGTAAAGAAGCACTTCGTCAACTAAATCGGCCGCCAACAATGCCCCATTAAGCGTCGCGCCGGCCTCCACGTGCACATCATTGATGTGACGCTTTGCAAGTTCTATTAATAAGGCCTTCAAATCCACTTGTCCGCCATCATTGGGTAAACATAAAACTTCTGCACCACGCTCCGTTAACGCCAAAGCTTTCTCATCATTATTGTCGGCACACACCACAAGCACTTGACCGTCTTCAAAAATGCGAGCTTCGGGACTGACTCGAAGACGAGAGTCCACCAACACTTTCAAAGGTTGGCGGTTAGCCAATTGACCATTAAAACGAACATTCATTTGAGGATTGTCAGCCAAAACCGTACCGATCCCCGTCAAAATGGCGCCTGAGTAACTGCGATAGCGATGACCGTCGTTTCGTGCATCCGGCCCCGTAATCCATTGACTTTCACCATTAGGAAGCGCCGTAAAACCATCCATACTCATGGCGACTTTTAAGCGAACCCACGGACGATGCTGCGTCATCTGTGTCATGAAGCCAGCATTAATTTGCCAAGCGTCTTTTTCTAAAACGCCCGTCGTCACCTCAATGCCACTGTCTTTGAGCATGGCCACGCCACGCCCAGCCACAAGCGGATTGGGATCCAAACAAGCGATCACCACTCGGGCGACTTTTTCTTTGATTAAGCGTAAGGCGCAAGGCGGGGTTCGTCCGTAATGAGAACAGGGCTCCAACGTCACATACGCGGTAGCACCTTCAAGGCTATGCCCTTGACGCAAGGCATCTTTAACGGCTTGGATTTCAGCGTGATCGCTCCCCACGGCTTGCGTAAAGCCCTGTCCCAATAAGACATCATCTTTGACAAAAACACACCCCACACTAGGGTTAGGCGGGCTAATGGGGCGAGCAAACTCCGCAAGAGCCAGAGCTTGTCGCATCCAATCAATATCTGTCATTAAACTTCTCGAGCTGCGTCGGCAAACTTCTTCACGTCTTCGAAGTTACGATACACACTGGCAAAGCGCACATAAGCGACTTTATCCAACATACGTAACTGATCCATCACCAATTCGCCCAAACGATCACTGCGAATTTCACGTTCCCCTAAAGCGAGCATCTTTTGTTCAATGCGATTGACGGCTTCATCAATACGTTCACGGGACACGGGGCGTTTACGAAGCGCTAACATCATGGAGGCGCGAAGTTTACTTTGGTCGTATTCGCAGCGACCGCCACCACGCTTAATAATAGAAGGCATGGACAATTCCACACGTTCATAGGTGGTAAAGCGCTTCTCACAATTTAAACAACGACGACGGCGACGAATCGTCGTACCGTCTTCGCTTGTGCGCGAATCAATGACCTGTGTTTGTTCATGTTTGCAAAACGGACAAAACATAACATTCTCCAGTTAGATGTCTCGCCGACAACTCTTAAAAACACAAGATATTGCGGGAAACCGATGTTTCATTGTACCGCCTCACCATCTTTTGTGGTCAAACTTTTTACAACACCAAACTTTTATCATCTAACAAGAAATCAAAAATATTCATGAAGACCCCACCATCCTCATTTTTATATTTCTTGATGGGATCTTCAGTAATAACAAATTTTTGGAAACTGTCATCAATGAGCTTTAAAGAACGCAATTCTTGTTCACGCTTTTCTTGTGTTGGCAGACGCAATGCCGATTGAATGTAGCAACGCTTACTGCCTTGGTTGCAAACAAAATCCACTTCCAAATTTTTCCGTTGACTGACGCCCTTGTCATTTTTTGTATTAAAGATGACAGAACCCACATCAACCGACATCCCACGCAAACGAAGTTCGTTGTAAATGAGATTTTCCATTAAGTGCGTCACTTCAAATTGACGGAAATTTAATCGGGCGTTTCCCAATCCCAAGTCTTCAAAATAGTATTTTGAAGATATAGGACTACGTAATGCCCGTCTGAATTACCGCCA
>USIM01000032.1 GCA_900554675.1 uncultured Sutterella sp. | reverse complement strand
TGCCAGAAGTTGCAACTCCGCATTATCAGGGTGATCCTTTAAGCGCAATTGCGTTAACTTTTCATACGCCCAAAGACTCGGATGGCGCTCAAGCTCTTCTTTTAATAAGCGCATCGCCCCTTCATCACCCTCAGCTTTTTGAACAATATTCAAAGCGATTGACAAGGTTTCTGCTCGCGGCATATCGTTTAATGCACGATGAATCATATTCATGGCTTGATCGTGTTTACCCAACATCTCATAGGCCTGAGCCATATGAGCCATCACGAGAGTCAAGTGTTCAGGAGACACTCTTTCAACCTTTGCCCAATAGGAAAGGGCTTCTTCGGGTTGATTGGTTTGAAGAGAAATGTGTCCCAAAGCAATCAAAGCGCGCACGCAGCGACGATCGATCTTGAGGGCTTCTTCCAACAGGTGCTTGGCATCATCGACTTCTTTACGGCGAAGATGACGATCGGCCAACTCACAATGAAAGTGAGCAATTTCAGAAATGTGATTTTCACCGGCCTCTTTCTCGAGGCGATTGGCCATTTCAATGGCGCTTTCCCACTCGTTTTCCGTGCAATAGATATTAAGTAACGCATGCATGGCATCTAAGTGATACTCAGGCTCTTCAAGCAAACGCTTAAAGCTTGCCTCAGCACGATCGTAAAGACCCGCCTTCAAATAGTCGTTAGCCAATTCAAACAAAGCCAAGGATCTTTCTTGGGCCGAGAGATCGGCACGGTTGAGGAGATGATTGTGGATGCGAATAGCGCGATCAAACTCACCGCGACGACAGAACAAATTGCCCAAAGCATGGTGCAATTCAATCGTTTCGGGGTCTAACTTCACCACTTCGATAAAAGCATCGATAGCCTTATCCGGTTGCTCATTTAAGAGCAAATTGATGCCCTTGTAATAAGTTTCCGGTCGGCGTTCATTGTCACGCTGTCTTTGATCCAACCCTCTTAACCACCAACCGGCAACAAAAAGTGCGGGCACGGCGATGAGATACCAAAGTTCAAGCTCCATGACTCAATCCCTTTCGAGAACACATATTCTGCTTATTGTACTGCCAATGGCAGACAACACGAAAGCGCCGCCAATCCTGCCTTCATCGGAAGGCAAAATTAACGGCACAAAATTCTTTTTCTGACGACTCAGTAGTCGACGACGCTAAGAATTAGCGACGACGATTCGTACCGGCGGCTTGAGCAGCAGACGGACGACCTTCGATGTGACGGAAGGTGATACGACCCTTCGTTAAGTCGTAGGGGGAGAGTTCGAGAGAGACTTTATCACCGGCCAAAATGCGGATGTGGTGCTTACGCATCTTACCGTTGGTGTAAGCAACTAATTCGTGGTCATTGTCCAACTTGACACGATAACGGGCATCGGGCAACACTTCGAGCACAACGCCGCTCATTTCAATGAGATCTTCTTTTGCCATAATTCTCCGTGGTAAAGCAACAACGCTTTCCACTTTTCAAAAATTGATATTTTACCCATCGGTTCTTGCTCATTCATACGCTCACCGTGGGCAGTTTTTCTTTGCGAAACAAAGACGAAGCGAATTTTAGAGCAAATTGCATTTAAAAACGAATTATTTTGTTAAATTCCTACAATTTTTCGTGCAAAAAAGTGCTTTTTCCGCCATAATCATCGTTCGACAAGTTATGTGGGGACGACCTGGTTTCGACAGGGGTCACGAAGTAGCTTGGTGCATGTCAAGGTCCAGTCACCTTGTTAATCCGCTGGAAAACAAATAAACGCCAATAACAAGCGTTTCGCTCTCGCCGCCTAATTAAGGCGAGGACCACACCGGTTTGCCTCTAGGCCGGGCTAGTTCGCTAGCAGTGGTTTTATACTAATACAGGCTGGATCACTACGAGGGCGCTGCGTAGTGGTTGAGACTTAAAGAGTGTCTGGTCTGATCAGAGCCGGTTTGAGGGCGTGAAGTCAGATGAGATTTTTTAAATGTTCAAACTAAACATGTAGAGCCGGTTATGGACGATTCTTGGACGCGGGTTCAATTCCCGCCGTCTCCACCACACTCAAAAATCCAATGCCTCGAGTTGATGTTTCAATTCGGGGTTATTTTTTGCCAATTTCAAGAAAAATTTGTACGTTGATATTATGTTCTGTATGGACAACATTTTTTCTTAACCCCATATGTGCAATGTTTCTTTTCCTCTGAAGTTGCTATTAGCTCTTATCCCCGTCACGGTTATGGCTTCTGCCGTGACGCCTGGTGACATCGTAAGCGCATCTTCAATCACTCAAGAAAAAGCGACTTCCTATTTTGTTGTCTCCCCGATTTCCAACGATATTTTTTCACGCATCAATAACAAATCCTGGAAAGAAATTTGTCATCATGACCGAAAAGATTTCCGTTATGTGACGGCACTGCATTACGATGGAAAAGGTCAAATTCGATTAGGCGAACTCATTGTTCATCAATCCGTTGCCAAAGAAGTTTTGGATATCTTGAAAGAACTCTATATCGCCAAGTATCCAATCGAAAAAATGGTATTGATTGACAACTATGGCGCAGATGATGAATTAAGCATGACAGCGAATAACTCATCGGCCTTTAACTGCCGTGTTGTAAAGGGAAGCAAAAAGCTCTCTGCTCATGCCAGAGGCATGGCCGTTGATATCAATCCGCTTTATAACCCCTACGTGAAAGTCAAAAACGGACAGACAATCGTTCAACCCGAAGCAGGTCGCCCTTGGATAGTGCGCAATGCAACCGTCCCCTACAAAATTGATGAGAACGACCTCGCTTATAAGCTATTTAAGAAGCACGGTTGGGAATGGGGTGGCGATTGGAAGTCACTCAAAGACTACCAGCACTTTGAAAAAGCACAGTAATTACACAAATCAAACCCGCTTTAAAATTTCTTGAAAAGCGGGTTTGTTTGCAAGTTTAAGGACGATACCGAATCGGTCGTTGAATCCCCAATTCTTTGAGCTTCTCACTCTCGGGATCGATAATCGTAAAACAACTCTTAATTTCTTCAGGCACTTCAATCGGCATACCGGTTTTAAAGTCAATAAATACCCACGTTGTCGCACCAATGCACACCAAAATATCCCCTCGCTTAATCGCATAACGACGCAACGAGCGAGAAGCATGCCAACTATCGACCCAGCTGTAGATCGTTAACTCATCACCTTCATAAGTGGGACGCAGATACTCAATCCAATGTTGTTTAGCCACCCAAACCTGTTGACGCTTAAGAAGCGTTCGAGCGTCCCATCCAAGTTCTGCCGCATGGGCGCTTGCCGCATCTTCCATCCATCGCAAATACTCGCGATTATTTACATGACGAAAGACATCAATGGATTCTTTTCCAACAACAAAATGGCGTTCGTAAATTTCAGACATTTCAAACTTAAAAAATGAATGTTATAGCGAAGAAAAAAGCATAAACCTTTTTCGTTCCATTAACACGTTCATTCACGTTTTGCAACAACTACACATTTGTACATTTGTTACTTTATTGACGAATTTTGAAGCCTATTTTCAACAATAAAACCGCTCCCCTAAAACACAAAACCAAGGCAACGCTTCCCCACAAAGCCGACTCACAAGGACTTGTTTCAAATCCTCCCAAAAAGCCCCCGCAAACCCCATTAATAAAACAAAAATGCCGTAGAACAATCGCCTACGGCATCTTTCTTTGGAGCAATCATCTCGAGGAGTTAAAACACGTAAGACCACATGGCTAGCAAAATCAATTGACCGGTAATGATGCGCAAGAACATCGCTAACGGATAAACCGTTGAATAGGCCACGGGCGCTGCGTTCTTTTCAGACAAGGTAGAGGCATACGCCAAGATGGGAGAATTAGTCCCCAAACCAATCAAGAGGCCCACGATACTGTGGTAGTTAAGTTTGCAGAACACACGAGCAATAATCCCCACCACCAATTGCGGCACAACCGTAATGCAGCAACCAATCAATGCAAAAAGAAGACCGTTACCCGTAATCAAGGCATTGACAAACGTATCCCCTGCTGACAAACCGACACTTGCCAAGAAAAGCGAAATCCCAATTTCTCGACTCATCAAGTTTGAGGACGGCGTCATGTAAGTTGAAAGGTGCAAAGACGCCCCATAGCGCCCCAACAAAATGGCAATGATCAAGGGGCCACCGGCCATCCCTAATTTGATCGGTGTGGGCATGCCGGGAATGGCTAACGGCAAGGAACCAAAAACAATCCCTAACGTCATCCCCATAAAGATGGCGGCAATATTGGGTTGATCCAAGTGCTTAGCTTGATTGCCTAAACGCCCTTCAAGGCGCTTAACAGCGTTCTCTGGCCCCACGCACTGCAGCACGTCACCCACTTGAATATGCAAATTCGGATGCGGGAAAAGTTCAGTACCGGCACGGAAGACGCGCGTAATGTTGACGCCATCGGTAGCAGCCAACGACAAGCTATCAATCGTTCTGCCACTCAAGGATGACAAGGACACCAAGAATTTGGCACGAACCAACGGTGTATGCGCCGTTTCCAAGTTGATGCGTTCATCTTCTTTACCAAAGGCGGCAATGATGTCGCGCTTGTGTTCCGGTGTTGAGACCACACGAATCGTATCGCCTACATGCAAAACGGTCTCAGGCAACGGACTAATGATTTCGCCCGCATGCATCACACGCGAGCAAATAAAGGGACGCGGAATACGTTCGTGCGATTGGGTAATCGTCACACCGTCCAACAAGTGGTTCGTGATGTAGATGTGGAAAGACACCGGTGCTTGACTGATTTCTCGCTCTTCAACATCCCAATGGCGGTCTTCTTCAGCCATATCGATTTTGAAAATCCAACGCAAGAAAATCGACACACCGATAATGGCCGTGAGACCTAAGGGATAAGCGCAAGCGTAGGCTGCGGCAATGTCATTGCCCTGATAGTTCAACTGATTCAAAGCTTCTTGTGTGGCACCAAGACCGGGCGTGTTGGTCACGGCACCGTAGTGGATACCCAAAATCTCAGGCAGAGAAATCGTGTCTGAGAACAAAAAGAAAGCACTGATGGTGATAACGATCCCTAAGGTCCAACCGAAAACCATAAGGGAATTGAGAACAACCCCAACGCTTTTAAACGACGAGAAAAAGGAAGGACCGACCTGCAAGCCGATGAAGAAAATAAAGATGATTAACCCGAAGTCTTTGGCAAAGGCCAACACGTCCATATTGACGCGAACACCAAAATAACTAAAGGCGAGCCCCACAAATAAAACAACGATGGAGCCCAAAGAAATGCCAAAGAATTTAATGCGTCCGATGCCTAAACCAATCGAGATGATGGCCATGTAAACGAGGACAATATGGGCAATGGAATTAGGGTCGGTTAGTAGAGTATCGAGCCACTGCATGGCGGTCACCAGAAAACCAAAAGAAGAACAGATTAAGTGTAGACCCAAGCCACTTAAAAAAATCAAAACTAAGCATAAACCATTAGTCTTTTGAGACCATTGACATCACCTCGAAATTAACAGTTGTGGCAATTGCCAAAAAATAGTTGACCACAAAAGAAAAAGGCTTGAGGACGACTCTCAATCCCCAAGCCCGTTCTTAATTTAATATCTATTTGCCTAGATTATATTTTTCAGCACCTTCCTAAGCAGCCTCATAAGCACCCTTATAAGCCTTCAAAATCGTCTTCGCGGTCTCGGGCGAATTGTAGGCCTTCACCACCTTTTGATAGACCTCATTGTCTTTATCTTTCGTGCGAGCCACAATGACGTTGACAAGTTGTCCCACATTGGGATTGGTCTTCGGATTGATGTCTTCCGAATAGATGGCATCCTTCATGGGATCTAACCCGGCCGTCAACGCATTACCGCCATTAATCAATGCGGCGGTAAAGTCAGGCAAAAGGCGTGCCAAAATGCCGGACTCGGCTTCACGAATCTTAATCTTGACCTTATATTCCGTGATGTCTAACTTCGTGGGGACGTAACCCTTAGAAGGATCGACCTTAACAAGACCGGCCTTTTCCAAAAGCTTAATGGCGCGACCACCATTGGTTAAGTCAGACGGAATGGCAATCACGGCACCATCTTTAATGTCGGCAAGCGACTTGATCTTATCCTTGTTGTTATAGATACGAAGTGGCGTAATGATCGTGTCGCCAATCGCAACAATCTTGTAACCATTACGAGCGATATCATTGGCCAAAAACGCTTTGTGTTGGAAGGCATTCAAATCCAAGTCGCCATCGGCTAAAGCGCGATTGGGCGTTGCGTAGTCGCTAAACTTCACAAGTTTTACTCGGATATTGTCTTTGGCCAACAATTCGTTCACAGTTTCCCACTGATCGTTATAGTCACCGACCACACCGACTTTAACCACCTTAACATCGGCCGCTGCGGCCTGACCGATCAAACTTAAGGAAAGACCCACCGTCACAAAAGTAGCGGCAATGCTCTTAATAAAGGTACGTTTATTCATAATCAATACTCCTTGACGTTTTATGAAATTAGTGTTGGTTTTTACGAATCACCCATTGGCCTGCAAATTGGAAGGCACTGATGATGGCAAGAATGATGAGAACGGTTAACCAAATCATGTCGCGATAACCCATTTGGTAACCGTAGCGAATAGCGAAGTCCCCGATACCACCGGCGCCGATGGCGCCAGCAATCGCCGTAATACCGATAAAGGACACAAAGGTAATCATCGTGACACGCGTGATGCCTGCAATGCTTTCTTTGAGGTACACACCAAAGATGATTTGCAAGGGAGAAAAGCCCATGGCAAGACTGGCTTCAATGAGACCGTATTCCAAGTCCGATAAGACCGATTCCACTTGTCGGGCAAAGAAAGGCACAGTGCCAAAAACCAAGGCCACAAAAGAGCCCGTCACCCCCGACCCCGTTCCAACGAGTAAGCGAGAGAGCGGAATCAAAAGAACGATCAAAATAATGAAAGGAATGGATCGGATAATGTCGATTGAGCGATCAAAGAACGTAAACACCCAACGGTTTTCGCAAATAGCGCCCGGTCGCGTGACAACCAACAAAACACCGATTGCAATCCCGATGACCCAAGCCAAAGTGCCGGAGACTGCCACCATCGTGAAGGTTTGACCCAAGCACTCCCAAAGTTCCGGTGCCAAACGTTCTAAATTCGGAAACAATGTATAGAGAAACGAACTCATTTCAAAACCTCCACACCCACGCCACTTGCTAAGAGAAATTGACGGGCACTTTCAATGTTGTCTAATGAACCCTTAATGCCAACGCCCAATTTGCCGAGCGTCTCACCTTTTAAGAAATCGATGTTGCCGTAGACGATGTTGGCTTCGACTTCAAAGCGTTTATAGAGTTCTGTCATAAGCGATTCGCCCGCCACTCGACCGCGGTAAGTCAAAAGCCAAACCGTACTGTCTTCTTCAAGTCCCGGAATGGCCCCAGGCGTTTCCAACAACTCAAAAAACGTCCCCATGTTGCTCGCCGTTTCAATAAAGCTTTTCGTAATCGGTGCTTGAGGGTGACTAAAGACATCCATGACCGCCCCTTCTTCAACGACTTCACCGGTTTGCATCACCGCCACCCGATCACAGATCTCTTTAATCACGGCCATTTGGTGCGTGATGATGACAAGCGTCAGACCCAACTTACGATTGACTTCTTTCAATAACCCCAAAATGGATTGCGTGGTTTGCGGATCCAATGCGCTTGTCGCCTCATCGCACAAAAGCACTTTCGGATCATTAGCGAGCGCTCTGGCAATGGCTACGCGTTGCTTTTGACCGCCCGAGAGTTGTGATGGATACACATCACGCTTGTCAGACAAACCCACTAACTGCAACAAGTTAAGGACTTTTTGAGTGCGTTCTTGAGCGTTAAGAGAGGTAAGTTTTAAAGGAAGTTCGATGTTTTCAAACACCGTTCGGGAGGGCATGAGGTTGAAGTGTTGAAAGATCATTCCGATCTGTTGACGTACTTGGCGAAGGGCATGGGCGGGAAGTTTCGTGAGTTCTGTGCCATCCAAAATCACTTCGCCTGATGTCGGTCTTTCCAGCAAATTAATGCATCGCACGAGTGTGGATTTACCGGCGCCGGAAAAACCGATAATGCCGTAAATTTCGCCCTTGCGAATGTGCAAAGAAACGTCATTGACGGCTCGCACACACTGGTGCTCAACATCAAATTCTTTAACGATATTTTCTAATTTAATCATGATGATTGCATCCCTTTCTCTGCCGATCTGTTAACCCAATTTGGGTGCATTTCCAGATTTCGAATGCAATGACTCCATGCCAGCATTCTTTGCAGTTAAAAATCGATGAATTGTTTATTGGGGAGATAAAAAAATCATCACTTGATTAGGACCTTCCAAGTGATGATTTCTAGCGGAGCAAGGGTGCTCCGAAGGTCTTAGAGCACCATCATCATGTGACACATTCGCATTTCCATAGCAAAAGCCGTCGCGCTTACATGAAGCGACGTTTTTTGCGAAATGGTGAATGCGTTTTGCATCAATGACAATCCTTTGTCTAAGAAAGAAAATGAAGACCTCTCGATGAGGCGTTTTTTTAGATTATCAA
>USIM01000031.1 GCA_900554675.1 uncultured Sutterella sp. | reverse complement strand
CAGTTTATTAAGCAAAACAAAGAGTTATTAGTTAGCATTAGGATCAATATTTGAATTTCTTTAATCTTTTATTTGCAGTTTATTTATTGAGTTTGTGAAATTAAAATAACCGCCCAACGAGGTTAGCTTCATTCCTCGTTTTTTATTGAGTGGTTGTGCTTTGGTTACCACTCAATCTTTCGGGTGACAAAACCAAAGCAAAATGGCCCGGAATTGCAGTCCGAGCCATTTAAAGAAAGATTGATAATGAAGCGACAATCAATCTCTTCCGCAGTATATCAAAACGAGTTAAACGATTGGCGATAAAGTTTCTTATCGGATTGATTTTGTTATTGATTTGCTAGGCGCGTAAGTAAAAGGCCACGGGAGTTCCGACTATCGGGGCCTGCGTGTTTCTGTGGTTGCATTTTAGATAATAATTCTCTCTCAATGAGTTAGGAAGAGTTAGAGGTCATTTCTGAGGATATCGACAAGGTAACGTGTCGGCTAGAAACAACCATTCGCAGGACATTGGGAAATCCTAAAGAATCGTTACGGTTTCCAAAGACTTTTTAGCTGAAGTCCATTAAAATTTATCCATTGTTTTGCTAAATAAATTCTCCATTGAAATGAAGTCTCTTATTGCCTCTTTCGTTTGTTTGTCTTTGGCTGGTTCCGTGATGGCAGGACCCTTGATTGCGCCCTCCGGTCCTACGCCCGAGTCTTTGGGTTGGAAGGCCGGTGAAGTAGCGCCCAGCCCCTTGGTGCCTCGCTATTCCGATCCGCGTTTTAAGACGAAGGCCGAAGCCATTAATGCTAAGCGTGTCGGCGAGGAAGAGTTGCAACGTTGTGCCAAGATTCGTTTGCACCAAACGGCACTTTGCAATGAGAAGATTCTTGTCAATCAATGCATGGGTAAGGCTGAAAAGGTTTTGCGTGAACGCGAGCGACTTGCTAATCAATTAATCCGCTCGGCCGACCACCAAATTCGCATCTTTACGACTGAAGAGCGTCGCAAAAAGGGGGCTGTTACTCGTGATTTGATGCCGCAAAAGCGCGGCGACATTTCTGATAAGGTCGAAAAGAGCAATCAAAAATTGAAGGCTCAAACCGAGCGCAAGCTTCAAGAAAAGGCCAACGTTGAAGCCTACGACGCGAAGCTTGCCGAAAACGAAGCTCGCAAGGCCAAGATGATGCAAGAGGCTGAAAAGCGTAAGGCCGATCGTGCGGCTCGCCAAGCCAACTACGAAAAAGAACGACAAGAGCGCGAAGAGGCTCAACGCCGTCAAGCTGAAAACAATCAAGCCAGTAAGTTCTTTTAATCGCTAGCGATCCATGAATCAAGAATTTCAACTCTCAATCGACAAAACCTTTGCCGATGACGGCCCTCTGTGTAAACACATCGAGGGCTTTAAGCGTCGTGAGAGTCAGGTGGAATTTGCCCAAGCTGTGGGTCAAGCCATTGAAAACCGCGAAACCGCCGTGGTTGAAGCCGGGACGGGCACGGGGAAAACCTTTGCCTATTTGATTCCTGCCATTCTTTCCGGTTCAAAAACGATTGTTTCTACAGCCAGTAAAACCCTTCAAGATCAGCTCTTTAGTAAAGACGTCAATTTGATCCAAGAGGCCTTGGGCCGTTATGTGACGGTCACGGTCTTAAAGGGACGAGCTAATTACATCTGTAAGTTTCGCCTTGAGCGCTTGATTCAATCCGGACTTTTGCCCGAACGCACGAGTGGTCCGAAACTCGACAAAATTCGTCAACACGCCAAATTTTCTACAACGGGTGACATCAATGAAGTTCACGGGATCTCTGAAGGCGATCCCTTGTGGCCCTTGGTGACGAGTACGCGAGAAAATTGTCTTAGCAATAAATGCCCTCACTACGAAGAGTGCTTTTTAACGCAAGCGCGTCGCAAGGCCTTGGAAAGCGACGTCGTTGTTGTTAATCACCATCTGTTTTTAGCGGACTTAAGTCTTAAAGACGACAGCATGGGCGAGTTGCTTCCCGCAGCCGATTTGATCATTTTGGACGAAGCGCACAAGTTAGCCGATATTGGGATTGATTACTTTTCCGATATGTTCTCGCTTCGAGAGTTAAGCGACTTTTCTGAAGACGCTCGTCGTGTGGCCAAGACCTATGCGGCTTCCGCTCTTCGCTGGGATGATGAATTTACGATTTTGAAAAAGGCCATCTTAAATTTCCACGAAGCCTTTAGTTTTAACCTTCAGCTTGAACCCGATGAAGAAGTGGAAATTGCGGCGATTGAAAATTTTGCCCAAGAGATTAAAGAGCCTTTGGATGAATTGCTCTCTGTCTTTGGTCAGATCAACAAATATTTCGCCGATCTCGCCGGTCACAATGAAGAGTTGGACTTGGTGGGCGCGCAAGCCGCAGAACTTTTAATGCGACTTGAGAATTGGCAAAAGATTTTCCAATCGCCCGAAGTCGTTAAAACGGTCAATGGTACGCCATCGGTGTTGTGGTTACGCTATACCGAGCAAAACGTCATTTTTGCCAATACACCGTTAACCCTTGCTGAAAGTTTCAGAAAAGCCCGAAGCACCATGCCGTGCGCATGGGTCTTTACGAGTGCGACGATTTCGACCAAAAACGACAACGATCAAAACAATTTCTCGTATTTCTTAAGCGAATTGGGGCTTGATGCTGAAACGAAAACTTATTCCTGGGCGAGTCCCTTTAATTATGAGCTCCAAGGTCGTCTTTATTTACCCAAAGGTTTGCCCGGTGTTTTTGATGACGATTTTGCCGAAAAACTTGTTGAAGAAACATGGCCCTTAATTGAAAAAACGCACGGTCGAGCCTTTTTTCTATGCACGAGTTTTCGCTCCATGGATCGCATTGCCGAGTGCTTGCGCATGAAAGCGCACGCCAACTACACGCTTTGCGTGCAAGGCGAAAGTCCCAAGACCGAACTCTTGCAACGCTTTAAAGAGGCCGATAACGGCATTCTCGTGGGCTCCATGAGTTTCTGGGAAGGCGTGGACATGAAGGGCGACGCACTGCAGTTGGTCGTTATTGATAAGTTGCCTTTTGCGCAGTTTGATACGCCGGTGGCGCGTGCCCGAAAAGAGTGGCTTGAACAACAAAAGAAAAATCCCTTTGTTTGCCATCAGTTGCCCGAAATGATCACCACGCTCCGCCAAGGGGTGGGCCGATTGATTCGTAGCGAAAATGACTATGGGGTGATTGTTTGCGGTGACAATCGATTGATTGAGAAGCGCTATGGGTCGATAGTCATCAAGAGTTTACCGCCCATGATTCGTACGCAAGACTTTGCGCGCGTTTATTCTTTCTTGGATAACCCCCACGAGGCCTATTAATGGCAACCCGTGTTCGTATTGGGAAGACGTGGTGGGGACAAGCCTGGTTGCAGGCGCTTGAGAATTGCGACCATGCCAATCGCTTGCCTCGCGGGAAATCTTATTACGTACACGGCAAAGTCGAATTCCAAGGCATTGATTCCCAAACACACCACCTCATTGCTCATGTCCATGGTTCGGCCTACACCCCTTACGAAGTGGTTTTGGGGTTACCTCAACTGACGCATGAAGAGTGCCAAAAACTCGTTGATCGTTTAAGCAACGATTCGCTTTTAATGGCAAGACTTTTGGACGGGGAGTTGCCCTCGGAAGTCGCAGACATCTGTGAAGAGCTAGGTATCCGACTTTTCCCGCGCTCT
Source organism: uncultured Sutterella sp. (assembly GCA_900554675.1). Classification (GTDB taxonomy): domain Bacteria; phylum Pseudomonadota; class Gammaproteobacteria; order Burkholderiales; family Burkholderiaceae_F; genus Aphodousia. The sequence continues at coordinate 4,886 of USIM01000031.1, read as the reverse complement.
GCGCACGACCTCTTAATGACATGTTCGTGTCCGGACTCAGCACACCTTTGCAAACACATTGCCGGTTTCATCTACTGCTTAGCCGATATCATTGATGCCGATCCCTTTGCAATTTTCCTATTTAAGGGCTTCGATTTAATTGAAGCGTTAAAGGATAAGGGCGTCAGCATTGAAGAAAGCGTTAAAGAAATCCCGTTGACGCTCAATGAGCTCTTGGTGCCCTTAGAAAGCTTTAAGGTCAAAGCTTCAAAAGAAAAGTCGAGTCTTTTAAATTTCCCCGTGAAGGCCATTAAGCCTGTGGGCGATACGCTTTTGTCTTTGTTGCCAAAGACCATCGTTCAGTCGCAAGAAACGGATTTAAGGGCGTGGTTTAAGCAAAGTTTAAAAGCGCGTACTCGCAAACTCAAAGCCTTGGATAACGCCCGTTGGGATCGTCAAGAAGAGCTTGAATTGTTAGAGCGACCGACGCCGTCGCCATTTTTAGAAACGCTAAAGAAAACCAAAGAAGAGCCCGCGCTTTGCTTAACCCTTCGAAAAGAGAGTTTTGATTTTCTTTTAACGAAAAAGTCTCAAAACCAAGACCGTGTGTTGCAATCGCTTTGGTACGTTGCACAAAGAGAAGAAAAATATTTAGCGAATTCCACCCGTGCTTTGCGGATTGTGTTTGATTTGGCGGCACGATTTTATGAGGCTCGTGCGTTTGTGCCTTGCGTGATGCAAAACCCGAAAGGCGCGAACTTCTTGCCGCAAATTTGGTTTACACCGTCACTGCATTTGCCCCAAACACAAGCGATTTTTGAAGACTTGGTTGTCGCAGCAGAAGAAGAAATTGATGACATTTTTAAGCTCGATTGGGAAGAAGAGCTCACATCTGTCGAAAAGGTCTATCTGCTTTTAACCGGTGCCCTCACAACATTGCATGGGATGTTGGGGGCAGGTGACGTTGATAACGATATCTTTAAGCTTTTAATTTCGCACACGCTTGACGTTCAAAGTGAAGCGCCCACTGAAGTCGGTCGCGCATTGGCGCAATACTTCCGAGTCTTGAATTTAGGGCGGGCCTATCCGTGGCAACCTTTGATCAAACTCACGAGTTTAAAAGACGGGGAAGTGTCGGTAGGCTTTGGCATCATGGAGCGCACCAAAGGCGCCAAGCCCGTGATGTTAAAAACCTTGTTGACATCGGCAAAGTATGACAATGATCGTTTGGCGGTTTTAAATATTCTCCGGACACTTTCTGAACTTTACGAGCCCTTCGAGCAACTTGCAAAAGAGGCGAAAAACCTCAAAATTGAGCGCGCCGAGTTAGCCGACTTCATCTTGGAGATCACGCCCTACCTGACGCTTTTGGGTGTGACGGTGGCAATGCCCGCAAGCTTGAAGCGCCTTTTGAGTCCGAAGTTGTCCGCGAAGGCTACAAGTGATGCGAGTTTCGGCAAGAAGATGTTGGGTTTGGATAGCTTGGCCGACTTTGACTGGCGCGTTACGCTGGGTGAGAAGACGCTCACCGACGAAGAGTTTAAGGATCTTTTGGCGCACGCGGGTGAAATACTCTATAACGGTTCGGACTACATCTACATTGATCCTATTGAGATTCAAAAGATTCAAGCCACGCTTGAAAATCCGCCCAAGCTCTCTCCGGTGCAAAAACTTCAAGCCGTTTTAAGCGGTGAATTTGAAGGTATCGAGATCGAGGGTAGTGAAGTTCTTCTTGAAAAACTCAAAGCCCTCAATGATGTGCCACTTTTGCCGCCACCTCCAAGCTTGAGAGCAACGCTTCGTCCTTATCAGGCACGAGGCTATTCGTGGCTCATTAAAAACGTCAAGCTAGGCATGGGTGCATTGATTGCCGATGACATGGGCTTGGGCAAAACCCTTCAAGTGATTGCGGCTATGACGCAACTTAAAGAAGACGGGGAGCTCGCAAAAGAAAAGGTACTTGCCGTGGTGCCCACGACGCTTCTTGTTAACTGGCAGCGAGAAATCGAAAAATTCTCACCAACCCTTAAAGTCGCGGTTTACCATGGCGCCAAGCGTAAGTTACCGACGTCGGACTTTGACGTATTGCTCACCTCTTACGGTACGGCGCGCATGGACATTGAAGTGTTAAAGACCCAACGCTTCCGCCTGTTAGTGATTGATGAAGCTCAAGCCATTAAAAACAGCACCTCGTCTCAATCTCAAGCGTTAAAAGAATTAAAGGCTCGTCAGGTAATTGCCATGTCGGGCACACCCGTTGAAAACCGCTTGATGGAGTATTGGTCCATTTTCTCTTTGGTGCAGCCGAAACTTTTAGGTTCTCAGAAGGACTTCAAGGATCACTTTGCTAAACCCATTGAGGCCGAACGGGATCCTGCGGTGATTGACGCTTTCCGAAAGCTGACTGCGCCTTTTATGTTAAGGCGCTTGAAAACGGACAAGTCGATCATTTCTGATTTGCCGGACAAAATTCAACAAGACCAATTTGTCGCTCTTCGTCAAGATCAAACCGTACTTTATGAGAAGTACTTAAAAGGCATTTTGGATAAGATTGAAGAGGCCAAAATCAAAGCCAAGGAAACGGGTGAGGACATCCGACTTTTGCAACGCGGTTTGGTCTTAAAACTCATGACGGGGTTAAAGCAAATCTGCAACTCTGTCTCGCAATTTCAAAAGACCGATGTTGAGTATCCGGATTCCGGCAAAGGCGACCTATTAATTGATTTGGTCGAGCGCTCCTTTGAAGCCGATCGTAAAGTTTTGATCTTTACGCAATACCGTGAAATGGGCGATCGATTGCAGAAGTGGTTAAAGAGCACGATTAACGAAGACGCCCTTTTCTTGCACGGTGGCGTTACCGTGAAAAAACGAGCTGAGATGGTCGATCGTTTCCAAAATGATCCCACTCAGCGCGTGATGATTTTGTCATTAAAAGCGGGTGGCACGGGGTTAAATCTCACGCAAGCTTCCACCGTCATTCATTATGACTTGTGGTGGAATCCGGCGGTGGAAGCTCAGGCCACAGACCGTGCCTATCGTATTGGTCAGAAAAAAGACGTGTTGGTCTATCGCTTTATCACGAAGGGCACGTTTGAAGAGCGTATTAACGAGATGCTTGAAAATAAAAAAGAACTAGCCGATCTCACGGTTACGACCGGTGAATCGTGGGTTGGGGATTTGTCCGAAACCGAACTTAAAGCACTCTTTGAATTGGACAAAGCGTAGACAAAAGAAAAGGGCCTGAAACGATCAGGCCCGATTTCTATCCTTGGAGTCAATTACACGCGATAGACGTAATTGGCTTTACGGGGCTTGGCTTCGGGGTACTCGCCCTCAATGTAACCCAAAATGCAGTGACCGATTCCCACATAATCGCCTTCAATGCCCAAACGCTTCAAGAGTTTTTGACCGTACTCACTCACAAATTCTTGACGAGCGCGGTGAATCCAGCAACTGCCCAACCCTTCAGCATGAGCGGCATTCATAAGGTTACCCAAAACCAAAGAGCCGTCTTCAACGTGCGTGGCCACACTTCGATCGGCCAAGACCACCAAAACGACAGGAGCACCGTAGAAAGGATCCGTACCCGGTTGTCCGCAGATTTCTGCGTTTAACGCCGAGAGCTCATCGCGGACTTCTTTGTCGGTAATGGCAAGAATGATGGAGGCTTGTCGACTCATGCCGTTGGGGGCGTAGGTGCCGGCTTCCAAAATGCGCTCTAAAACATCTTCAGGGACGGCATCGGGCTTGTAGCTACGAATGGCGCGACGCGTCAACAAATTCTTCATGGCTTCGTTTTGCATAGCAAGTTTCCTTTCCTAAGAATCCATTCGAAATATTTTAAGAAAAGGTTGAAATTTTTGGATACGAAAAAAGGAGCTCGAAAGCTCCCTTTTTGCGCAAAATCAAACGAAACTATTGAACATTACGTTCGCGATTTTGGTTAGCATCCACAATGCGTTGAATGTCGCTTTCTAACGCCGGCAATCCCAACTCTTGGTAGCAACGCTTGATGAGCTCTAAGGCGCCATCCGAGTAGGGCGTTTGTTGGAATTGGCGAACCACGTTTTGGGCACGGTCGATCGCTGCTAAATAAGCATGACGTTCGAAGTAAAATTCGGCCACGTTTAACTCATGGCGAGCTTGAGCCAAGACCAACTCGTGCATGCGACGACGGGATTCCGGTGCGTAACGGGATTCTGGGAAGCGTTGAACGAGTTCTTTAAACGTATCAAAAGCGGTACGGGCAGCATCGGCATCACGTTCAGCGATGTCTTGCTTAAAGAGACCGGAGAACAAACCGTTGGGTTCGTTTAATGTTGCCAAGGCCTTCAAGTAAAGCACATAATCGCTATTTTCGTGATTAGGATATTGCTTTAAGAATCGGTCGCAAGCGGCGATGGCTTGAGCGGGTTCACCGTCACGCCAATACACATAAGCCAAGTCGATTTGGGCTTGTTGAGCGTAGCGACCAAACGGGTAACGAGACTCCAGTTTAGAATAGTAGTTTTGGGCAAGCGTCCAGTCACCGTCATCGGTTGCCGTACGCGCTTCTTCATAGAGGCGCTTAGCATCCCAATCAGACGTAATGTCGATTTCAGTAACATTACAGGCTGATAAAGTACTTGCTAAAAGAGCAATCGCAAGAATTTTCGTGGTGCGATGACGCAAATGTTGTAAAGTTAAGGCCATTGGATGTCTGTTTGAAAAAGATTCAATATCTTTGGATTATAGCGAAAACATAACGCTCTCAACAGACTGGCGACTGCTAAATAGTAATTAAGTTAAGGAAAGTTACATGTCACAACTGTACGACGAAGCCACCGCTTTTATGGCTCCCGATGATGCGATGGGCGAGCGCTTGGATAAAGTCTTGGCACAATTGATGCCTTCCATCTCGCGCGCAC
>USIM01000030.1 GCA_900554675.1 uncultured Sutterella sp. | reverse complement strand
TCACGGCTCATCACCGGTGGATTTTGAATCCACTGCGTCTACCATTCCGCCACCCGGGCATCTTTTTTAACTCAACTGGTGCGCGATACTGGGTTCGAACCAGTGACCCCTGCCGTGTGAAGGCAGTGCTCTACCGCTGAGCTAACCGCGCGAACATCGCTGTTCGGAGAATGAGAATTATGGAGAATCTCAAATCGGTTGTCAAGTACTTTTTTAAATATTTTTAAAAAATTTTTATTCTTTAAAAATGAAGTACACAGCACCGATCATACAGAGCCCCGCATAAACATAATTCATCTTTAGCGGTTCCTTCATGAAGAGCACCATAAAGGGTACAAACATCACCAGGGAAATTACTTCCTGAAGAACTTTTAATTGTGCCACATTCATCACAGAATATCCAATTCTGTTGGCAGGAATCATGAACAAATATTCAAAAAAGGCAATGGCCCAACCCATGAGCACAGCCCAAATCCAACCACGATGCCCCAAAAGTTTTAAGTGCCCATACCAGGCGCAAAACATGACGGTATTTGATAGACACAACAAAAACGTCGTTTGCACGAAAGGCGGCAAATTCAAAAAATATGACATAGGAAATAATTAAACGATTTTAAAAATCGGTTGATCGGCAACGCCTGCCAAGAAGTCTTGCGCAACCCCCTTGCCCGCAATCTTCGCCTTGGAGTCAATGTCACACATGGGCACTAAAACAAAAGCGCGTTCATGCATACGGGGGTGAGGCAAAAAAAGAAACTCACTTTGACGTGTTTCTTCGTCATAAGTCAGTAAATCCAAATCCATCGTGCGCGGTGCGTTATGAATTCCGACAGGGCGCGTACGACCAAAATCTTTTTCAATGCGCAAAAGTGCCGTCAAGAGTTCTTCCGGTGTCAAAGAAGTCGATACCAAAATCACCGCATTGACGTAATCGGGCCCCGAGGAGTCAATGGGCGCCGTCTGATAAAAATGTGACGTTGCTTCAACACAAATTCCGGGTTCAGCATTAATGACAGCAATCACGTCTTGGAGAGCCTTCAGAGGCTCTCCCAAATTGGCACCAAGCGCCACATACGCCTTATGAGCAAAACTCATGATCACTCCGCGGGCTTCGTATCTAACAGAGCCGCTTTACGCACGGCAGGCTTTCTCGTACGACGCACGGGTGCCTTTCTCTTTTTCGGCGCTTCCGCTTCTTGAGCTTTCACTGCGGGCGCATCATTCATTTCGATCGCAACATCCGGAACGATGACGATCTCATCATTTGTTTTCGGCGCTTCTTTTTTGCGAGGTGCTCGGCGAGTGCGAGGTTTACGCGGTGCCTTTGCCGGCTTTTCGCTTCGCCCGGCCATTTCATTGAAGGACTCTAAAACATCATCCTCGATGTCCAAGTCTTCAATTAAGCGATCCGTGTCACGCACTTCTTGCCACGTTTGAGCCTCTTGCATCAATTGCTTTTTGATTTGTGCCTTAGAGGGCTTTTTCACTTCGCCGCGCTTAACTTTGCGGGCTTGAGCGTTAAGTTCGGCTTGCTTTTGAACCATCTCATGGCGACGATCTTCGTCGGCTTCTTGAAATTCCGTCCACCAATCAACAATTTCTTTATCCACTAAACCTAAGATGCTGCGCAAAAGCATAAAGTCGTAACCGGCGCGGAACTTCGGAATATTCAATAAACCGAATGTGGCACGCACGGAGGAACGACGCAAGAGTTTTACTTGCAACACCCAAATGGTCAGAATATCTTCGACAAAACGATTTTGAATGGCCAAACGCTCACACTGTTGGTGAAGCACTTCTTGCCCGGCGGCAATCATGGCTGGAATCTGACCTTGCCCGCGAGCAATATGTTCTTCAAAAATGCGGTGCGTCATCGGCCACAAAAGCGTGGCAAACAAAAAGGACGGAGAAACCTTTTTACCGATGGAAATACGCTCATCGGTGCGTTGCATCGCCAACATCAAAAACTCTTCCCCATGGGGCTCTTTAAGAGCAACATCCAACAAAGGAATCACGTTGCGATAGAGGTTCAGACTTTGCAAAACTTCCAAGCACTTCACCGCCTTACCGCACGTTAAGAGTTTGAGGGCTTCATCAAAAAGACGGGCTTCAGGAACGTTAGACAAAAGACCCGATTGACGTTTGATGGGACTTAACGTTTCTTCATCGATTTTGAAATTTAATTTGGACGCAATACGCACTGCACGAAGCATACGTACGGGATCCTCACGATAACGCTCTTTAGCGTCACCAATAATACGAACCACGCCCTCGAGAATGTCTTGCATCCCATTGTGATAATCAATCACTTCTTCCGTGGTCGGATTGTAGTAAAGCGCATTGATCGTAAAGTCGCGACGCGCGGCGTCTTCCCACATTTCACCGAAAACGTTATCGGAAATCACGCGACCAAAGCGATCCTTTTCAACGCCATCGGCGTGCAACGCACGAAAGGTCGAACACTCAATGATTTCTCGACCAAACATCACGTGAACCAAACGGAAACGACGACCAATAATGATGGCACGGCGTTGGCAACGTTTGATTTGCTCGGGCGTTGCATTGGTAACCACGTCAAAATCTTTCGGGGTGACACCCAACATCAAGTCACGCACAGCGCCACCAACAACATAGGCTTCAAAGCCTGCTTGCTGAAGGTTTCTTACGGTTTTGATAGCTTCGTAGCTGACTTGACGACGGTTGATGCCGTGTTCATCTCTTGAAATCACACGAGGCGTGCGATTGGGTTGAGAAGACTTTTTTGCAGGAGCAAAAAATTCTTTCGTATAGGCAATAATATTTTTGAACATTTAAGAAAAGTCCTTCCAGGGCCGCCCTCCGAAAAAGCGTCTGTTTCTTTATCGTGCAAAGAGCTCGATAACAGACCAACCTCGTTTTTCTGCTAGTTCTTTTAGTCGAGGATCCGGATTGGTTGCAACCACATGACCGTTAAATTTTTCTACGAATTGTATCAAGGGAAGGTCAGTTATGGAATCCGTATAGAAAACAAGATGTTCCAAGTTCTCAACTTGCTCCCCTTTTGACGTCAAAAAGTCCGTCAATCGATCAATTTTGCTCGCGCCGTAGCAATAGTCTCCCAAGTGCTGACCGGAGAATTCACCTTCAGCCGTTAAAAGGGGCGTTGTGGCTAAAACATGCTCAATCCCAAAACGTTCAGCAATGGATGCACTAATAAAACGCTGTGTTCCTGTGGCCATCACCAACGTATAGCCGTCGGCCTTCATGGCGGAAACGAGCCCCAGAGCGGATGATGTGATTTTGGGGAAAATGATGTCGTTGAGAAAGTTTTCGCGAATCCAAAGAAGAAACTGACGAGGAAAACGCGACAAAATTGTCATGTGATAGGCCATGAAGGCTTCAACATCAAAGTTTCCGGCCCGATAATCCGCCAAGAACTGATGACATTGAGCGACTTCACCACGCATATCAACGCCACTGTGCTTAGCCAAATACTCAATCCATTGCACACCGGCATCGACCGACAAAAGCGTTCCATCCAGATCAAATACGGCGAGTTTCATAATTACCCCGCAATTAAAGGGTTTGCTTATCTAACCACTTTTTAAGTTCCGGTACCGTGATGGCATTTTTCTTTAAGGCCAACAATTCACGATCCATTTGGGATAACAGGCGAGAAAGCGTTTTAATGTCTCGAGGCAAATAGGTTTGCATCCACTTTTGCGCTTCGGGCGTCACCACAATGCCGCGAGCCATGGCCTGCGCCATCAGCACTTCCCACATTTCCCCTTTTAAAGGTTTAATTTGGAAAACTGCGCCCCAAGTCAAGCGAGTCAAAATATCTTCGCGAACAAACTTTTCTGCCGGAGACTTTCTTCCCGTCATCACAAGCGTGGTACCGGGATGCACGCGGATTTCATTGATGAGCGCAAATAAAAGATCAAGACCGTTTTCAGACAGCGTATCGACTTCGTCAACAGCGTAGCGAACCCGATCGGGTGAAAAGAAGGGAACGCCGTAGTCAATCAATCCCATGGCTTGTGCCAAATGGGTCTTTCCTACACCTTCGGGCCCCCAAAGGTAAACCAATTGAGGCTCTGCCACCTCGCTCATTTGTTTTAAACAATTCAAAGCAGGCGCATTCTCACCGACGACAAAATTCTCTAATGTCGGTGCAGGATCAATAGCAATATCAAGGGGAAGTTGTTCAAACAGCATCTCTTTGTTACTAAAAAGCCTTAAGCCTTGGTAAAATAATAAGATTGACAGACGGATACGCAAGTGTACCGCCACATTTAATTTTTTTGGGGATTTATCCTGCTATGACGCAACTTTCTTACGCTGCTGCCGGTGTTGATATTGATGCTGGCGACGAACTCGTTGATCGAATCAAGCCTTTGGCTAAGAAGACGCTTATTCCGGGCGTTTTGGCCAGTGTCGGTGGTTTCGGCGCTATGTTTGAAATCTCCAAAGAATACAAGAACCCTGTTCTTGTGACCGGTACGGACGGCGTGGGTACGAAATTGAAGTTGGCCTTCACGTTGGGTCGCCACGACACGGTCGGTCAAGACTTGGTCGGCATGAGCGTCAACGACATCTTGGTGCAAGGTGCCAAGAGCTTATTCTTCTTAGATTACTTCGCCTGCGGTAAGCTCGACGTTGACGTTGCTGAACGCGTGGTGGGCGGTGTTGCTCACGGCTGCGAATTAGCCGGTTGCGCTTTGATCGGTGGTGAAACGGCTGAAATGCCGGGTATGTACCCCGAAGGCGAATATGACCTCGCCGGTTTCGCTGTCGGTATCGTTGAAAAAGATGAAGCCATTGACGGCAAGTCCATTGCTGCCGGTGACGTTGTTTTAGGTTTGGCCTCTTCTGGCCCGCACTCTAACGGTTTCTCTTTGATCCGCAAGGTCGTTGAAGTGACGAACACTTCTTGGGATATGCCCTTGGATGGTCGTACGTTGGCCGATTGCGTGATGGAACCGACGCGCATTTACGTCAAGCAAGTGCTCAACGTTATGAAGAGCGTCAAGATCAAGGGCATGGCCCACATCACGGGTGGCGGTTTGATCGAAAACGTGCCCCGTATTCTTCCTGAAAACACGCAAGCCGTCATTCACGCTGACAGCTGGACGCGTCCGGCCGTCTTTGACTGGTTGCAAGAAGCCGGCAACATCGATTCTCACGAAATGCCCGGTGTGTTTAACAACGGTATCGGCATGGTCGTGATCGTGTCTGCTGAAGAAGCCGATGCCGCTATCAAGGCTTTCGAAGCCGAAGGTGAAAAGGTCTTCCGCTTGGGCGAAATCGTCACGCGTAAAGACCAAGAGCCCGGTTGTGTGGTTATTTAATTAACACACTAGAGAAGTTCTATCACAGTAGGCGAAATAGCAATATTTCGCCTATTGCCATTTTGGAGTTATTCGCAATGCGTAAAGACAATCCTGCCTTTGTTCCTGATTCTCCCTTTGCTCGTCCGATGACGCAAGCACACATGGACTTTTTCTCTGCTATTCCTAAGACGGAATTGCATTGCCATTTATTGGGCACCACCCAAAAAGCCACTTTTGAAGACCTCGTTAAAGCGTCCGGCGCTCCTGTTAGCCAAGAAGAAATTGACGGCTTCTTTACGCGTGGCGATAAACCGGTGGGGGTTTTGCGCATTTTCCGTGCTTTAGAAGAGCACATTTTGATTAAACCCGAAATGCTCACGCGCATTACCTACGAATACCTCCAAGATTGTAAAAAGCACGGTATTCGTTACACGGAATTTTTCTGGAACTACACGGGTTTGGCCCGTCACTATAGCTTCGAATCAGCTCAAGCAGCCATCATCGAAGGCATTCATCAAGGTGAAAAAGATTTCGGTGTTATCGGCCGCTTAATTCCTTCCATTGACCGCGAAGCAGAGCCTGAGTTCGCAGTTGAGTTGGTGCGTGAAATGATTGCGCATCGTGCGCCTGAAACCATCGGTTTGGGTATTGACTATCGCGAAAACGATCATGAACCGGAAAACTTCTGGAAGGCCTTTATGATGGCCAAGGACGCGGGCTTTAAGATCCCGATTCACGCCGGTGAATTCGGCTGCCACTGGCGCAACGTCGAAACCGCTATGGATCTTTTAAAGGCAGATCGCTTGGATCACTGCTACACGATTATTGATAATCCTGAACTTGTTCAAATCGCCAAAGATCGTAACTTTATCTTTACGGTCGTGCCGACAAACTCTTACTACTTGCGCACGTTTACCGATGAAGAATGGGCGATTAAGCAACCGATTCGAAAGATGGTTGAAATGGGTCTTCGTGTCCATCCCAATACGGACGATCCCACGATGCACCACGTCAATGCAACGCAAACGTGGATGTTGATGTACAACTTCTTGAATTTCTCCCTCGATCAACTCAAGGGCTTTATGTTAAACGGCATTGATGGCGCTTGGATTGATGAAGCAACGAAAGAAAAGTGGAAGAAAGAATGGAGTGAAGAATTTGACGAATTGGTCAAAAAATTCCCCGCTTAAGCGCAGGTGTTAAAACAAATTGAGGATCGAATTTTCGATCCTCTTTTTGTTATTTGGTGGGCTCATCTAAGTGGCACTTCTTTTCTTCAAAGCACTTACGCTCAGCAAATTCACCCTTCTTACCCACATTGAAAGACGAAACCGGACGATGGTAACCCATCACTCGGGTCCACACTTCACAGGGTTGACGTTCGCTGTCTTTTAATTGAATCTTTTCGTCCATTTTCATTCTCCTTTTCGAATGTGATTTTCAATATAACACAATATATTGACCACCTGTTGTACCTTTTGTACTAAATATATAGGCACCATAGTTAAAAACAAAAACAACGAATCAGACGATCTTTCGTTACAATTGAGGCTGTTCCTATTATTGGTTTTTGAGGGAGTATTCTGACAATGAAGTACTTTGACTTTGAATTATTAGGCATTAAGCGCAAATTGCCTTATGTTCGCGTCGCAGACAAGTTGGCACTGGCCAGTTTTGTGGTGTTATCCGACACCGAGTTAGTTCAAGCTGCAGCGCCCGAACTTGTCAAACGTTTGCCCGAAGTTGACCTTTTGATGACGGCTGAAGCCAAAGGCATCATTCTTACCTATGAAATGAGTCGCATCATGGGCATGAAAGACTTCATCGTTGCTCGCAAAAGCTACAAGCCCTACATGCAAAATGCGCTCTCTCATACCTTGCACTCTGTCACGACACAAAAAGAGCAAACCTTGTGGCTCGATGGTGCCGACGCTGAGCGTATTAAGGGCAAACGCGTCGCTTTGATTGATGACGTCTTTGCCACGGGCGAATCACTGAAAGCCATTGAAGAATTGGCAACGGCCGCAGGCGCAAAAGTGGTTGCTCGCGCTGCCATTTTGGCCGAACTTGAAAGCGTCGGTCGCCCTGACTTGATTTACTTGAAAGAACACTATGTCTTTAGAGCCAACGATGACGGTACCTTTACGCCGATTCATACGCTCAGAGAAATGGAAGAACTCAAAAAATAGAAAAGAATGCCGCTATTGCTCCCAAACGAGAAGCAATGGCGGCACTCTCTACTCTCTCGAAACTTTTTCTCTTACAACAACAAAAGCGAAATCGTTGTTGCGGCTGCGATGGTGGGCAGTGCATTGCGTTTAGCCATCGACATCGGATTGACACCGGCCAATCGAGCACAAATAATGGCGCTTGCTGCCACAGGCGACATCGTGCGACCCAACGCGGCCGAGACTTGCGCCACACCACCCAATTCCGTAATGCTGTAACCGAATTCAGGTGCATGCGGCACCACGGTTCCAATAAAGGCCAGCGACGCAGCATTACCCGAACCCGATACCACGGACATCAAGAAGGGACCGGCCGTAGCGGCTACTTGCGTGGCCGACGTGGAATTTTTCATGGCATCTAAGAGCGCACCCGTCAAACCGATTTGCTCCATCCCTGCACAGAACATAGCGGCGCATGCCATCAAACCAATCACTTCGCAGAAACTGTCACCGGCACCACGGAAAAATTCCTTTGTCGTTTGACCCGGCGAAGAACGCGTCACCACAATCGCTAAAACCACACCGATAATCATGGATTGTGGCACCGTGATGTAAGGCAAGATTCCCACTTGCTTAGAGCCCAACACCAACAATAAAAGCGGAACTACGGGAACGATAGCGTAAAGTCCATTAATCTTAAAATCCTCGGGCAAAGCACTTTGCAAATTCAGGGGAGACGTACCCACCCCTTCTTTCAAAAAAAGAGATGTGATGGCCAAGATTGCAACCGCCACTGCCAAACCACAAAGAACGGCAGGAGCAATCGCTGCAATCACGGTCATCACATCCGTCTTTGCCATATCAGCGACTAGAGGATTAAACATAAACCCTGGGGAAATGACCGAACCCCAGGTCCCCAAGAAAACGGCACTGCCGGCCATCACGGGCTTAACGCGTAAGGCCAACAACATCGGAATCAAAAGCGTTCCAACGGCCGCGGAAACACCGGCAGCAGACGGCAACGAAATATTCAAAAAGAAGGTCACGATGACAGCGCCCGGTACAACGAATAATTTCACATGCGTCAACAACCCCGTGACCACGGCCACCAAGTGTTCAGAGCATTTCGTGACACGAATCACATACGAAAAACCCATCACCGTACAAACAATCGGTACCAAACCGCTATTGGTAAATTGCTTAATAAAAGCATTGGCAGCCATCACCAGGTCGCCCCCCAAAAGGGCCATCAGTGCGCCGGATAAAAACAACGTCATTCGCGTTTCGAAATTTTTGATAATTAACGCGAACGTTCCAATCACAATCAGTAAACCGACCCAGACCATCTTCTAAAGTCCTTTCACATTCTTTTTTTTGACAATCATGAGGGAGAATTATAGAAAAGAGATTTCATTTCGTCGTGTGATTTTTGCACTATTATTCATACATAATAATTTCTAGGAAAATTTAATTT
>USIM01000029.1 GCA_900554675.1 uncultured Sutterella sp. | reverse complement strand
CATTTTGAAAAAGGAAGAAAAATGCTTAAAAAAGGTTTGGTGGTTTTAGGACTCACTTTGAGTTTGGCGTCCGGTGCCTTTGCTAAGACCATTGATGATGTGGACTACGCCGAACAGTTGACGATGGGCAAAGACTCGTTAGTGCTCAATGGTGCGGGGTTACGTAAGATTTTATTTGTGAAGGTCTATGCTGCTGGGCTTTATTTACCAAAGAGTGCATCAGATGCCCAAGGCGTTCAGGACCAAGCTGGCAGTAAACGTGTGCGTTTGGTGTTAAGACGCAATGTGGATGCCGCAGACTTTGTTGAAGCGTTAAACGATGGGTTAAAAGACAACTCCACAGAAACTCAACGCACGGCAATAAAGAAAGACATTGAATCGTTGGTTACGGTGATGGAGAAAATCGGTGACGTGCATGAAAATGACAGCGTGGATTTTGACTATAGCGTTTCCCGTGGTGTGAGCGTTTTTGTCAATGGCCGTTTGATTGGTGAGAGAATTGGCGGGAAAGCCCTTTATGACGCCGTTTTGCGCATTTGGTTGGGTGAAAAGGCGATTGATTCAGGTTTGAAAAAGGCGCTTTTGGCTCAATAAAAAGACAAAAAACGTGTTTGGTTTAAAGACTTGTTTTTTGTCAGTTTTTTATGTAAAATCCTCAATCCTTTTATTGGGTAGGTTTATTCTCTGTTGACCCGTCCCAATAAAGAGGAAAAGAATTTTTCGGACTCTGTCGCTGGTGCTTGCGGCCTAAGCGGCAATCCTTTAAATGCACGATTTGAGATAGTCTCTCGTGCGTTTGCAATTAATAGGTGAATTTATAATGAAGACCTTCTCGGCTAAGCCGCTCGAAGTGAACCGCGAATGGTACGTCGTTGACGCTACCGATAAGATCGTTGGTCGCCTCGCTGCTGAAATCGCTGCTCGCCTTCGTGGTAAGCACAAGCCTGAATACACGCCGCACGTTGACACGGGCGATTACATCGTCGTTATCAACGCTTCCAAGATGAAGATGAGCGGTAACAAGGCTACGGACAAGCGTTACTTCCGTCACACGGGTTATCCTGGTGGCATCATCGAAACGACCTTCGGCAACATGCAAGATCGTTTCCCGGGCCGTGCCCTTGAAATCGCTGTTAAGGGTATGCTCCCGAAGGGCCCGTTGGGCTACCAAATGATTAAGAAGTTGAAGATCTATGCTGATGATCAACATCCGCATACGGCTCAACAACCCAAGAACCTCGACATCTAATAAGGATTCGGCATGATCGGCAATTACAATTACGGCACTGGCCGTCGCAAGAGCTCCGTGGCCCGCGTCTTTATTAAGCGTGGTTCCGGCAAGATCGTTATCAACGGTCGTCCTTTGAACGAATACTTCCACCGCGAAACGGGCCGTATGGTCGTTATGCAACCGTTGGAACTCACGCAAAACGTTGAAACGTTTGACGTGATGGTCAACGTCCGCGGCGGTGGTGAATCCGGCCAAGCCGGTGCTGTTCGTCACGGTCTTACCCGTGCTTTGATCGACTACGATGCTGGTTTGAAGGCTCAATTGTCTGCTGCTGGCTTCGTTACGCGTGACGCTCGTGAAGTCGAACGTAAGAAGGTCGGTCTTCGCGGTGCTCGCCGTCGTAAGCAATTCTCCAAGCGTTAATTCTTCGGAATTTCCGCCAAGGAACGAGGAGTTCACTACGAACTCCTCAAGATTGGACTCCAAGTTATATTGGGGTCCAATTTTTTTTCGTGTCTTTCGGGGTCGTGCTACGATGTTGTTATCAAGTTTGATAACAACTAACTGCGTGAAATGGCGAGACTCTCTTCAAAAAAGCACGATGATTTGCTTTCCAAATGGAAAGAGAATCAGGCATTTAATGAAGCTTATACTTCGTTAGAAGATGAGTTCGTCATTCTTGATGAAGCCATTCGAGCCCGTAAAGAGCAAAACCTCATTCAAACCGAGGTGGCGTTACGTATGGGACTGCCACGTAGTGCCGTCTGTCGACTTGAGCGGGGGTTGGTATCGGGAAAGATGCCCACGATTCCGATGCTTCGTCGTTATGCGAAAGCCATCGCCAAGAAACTTGAAATTCGCTTGGTTTGATTTCGAGTGAATGTGTTATAGATGGATTTGAGATGTCGTTAACCGCACTTTGCTTGGTGATTTTGGCGGCGCTTGTTCACGCCACGTGGAATTATTTCCTTAAAAAAGCCAACGCCAATCGTTCTTTCTGGTGGGTGGTGTATTGCATCACGGCCATCGTGACGGTGCCTGCGCTCTATTTCTACAACCCTCACGCCTTTGACAACATCACTGCCATTGGTTGGCTGGTTATCTGTTTATCCGCCCCCATTCACGTTTGCTACGGTGTTGTTCTTCAACAAGGCTATAAGAAAAGCGACTACTCCATCGTTTATTCCACGGCTCGTGGGACGGGTCCCTTAATCAGTGTCCTCGCCGCTATTACTTTTCTTGGAAACAGCCCCACGGTGTGGGGATGGTTGGGGATTGCAAGCATTTTGGTAGCCATTGTTTTGTTAGCGATGCCCTGTCAAGAAGGGGACGCAAGAAACCTTCGTGTGAAAGAAGGCGTCTTTTGGGGAATGCTCACGGGGCTATTCATTGCGGGTTACACCTTTTGCGATGCGTGGGCTGTGCAGCAAGCAACGGACTTGACGCCGCTCACCTTTTACTTCCCTTCCATTCTTGTTCGCTCTTTGGTTTTTGCTCCTTTCATTGTGACGAGAAATGGTTGGCAAGACGAAGTCAAAGAACTCTTTACGACGCCGCGCATTCGAAAAAGTCTGGCGGTTGTCTGTGTGGGTTCCCCCTTGGCGTTTCTCTTAGTGCTTTACGCCATGACCATGGCGCCCTTGGCCTATGTGGCACCCACGCGAGAAGTGGGTATGATGATTGGGGTTGTCGTGGGCGGCTTATTGTTAAAAGAACGCTTAAGTACTAAACGTGTAATGGGTGTGATTGGGATGACGTTGGGCGTCATCATGATTGGTTTTGGTGGCTAGTCGACTAAATCGCTTACGAATCAAACGGAAAACCCCTTGTTTTCATTGGTGTTTTATTGCTTATTATGGGTGGGATTGTTATTATTAAACCCTTGTTTTAAATTTTTATTCTATCAATGAGTCACGAACCACCCCCGCAACCAGGACAACGTCAGCACCGCTCCCTTTTTGAGCGTCTTTCGGTGATTTTCCACAAGCCCACTCGCGAAGACTTTATCGATACATTGCACGAAGCCAATGAGCAAAAACTCATTGACGACAATGCCTTACAGATGATGGAAGGCGTGATGAGCTTTTCTAAGATGCGTGCGTGTGATTTGATGGTGCCTCGCTCTCAAATTCAATTCGTGGATTTGAGTTTACCGAAGCAAGAGTGGCTTTCTCGCATGATTGAGACGGAACACTCGCGTTTCCCGGTGATTTTGGATGGCGACCGTGACAACATTGTTGGGATTTTGCACGCCAAGGTTTTGTTGCGTCTTTTGGTTGAACCGAACTTTAAGGCTCAAGACCATTTGCGTGCTGTGAAGTACATCCCCGAGAGCATGCCCTTGGATGAGCTCTTGCGTGGTTTTAAGCTCGAGCGCAATCACATGGCCATTGTGGTCGATGAGTTTGGTTGTGTATCGGGCCTCATTACGATTGAAGACGTCTTAGAGCAAATCGTAGGCGAAATCGATGACGAATTTGACGAAGTCGATGAAGACGCTGACAACATTTTGGAAGATGCCAAGCACGGCTGGTGGCGCGTGAATGCTTTGACCGAAATTGAGCAATTTGACGAATACTTCGATACCCAAATTAATCAAGAAGAAGATTGCCATTGTGAAACGATCGGTGGTTTGATTGCTGACCGTATGGAGCACATGCCGAAGAAGTCCGAGTCGGTTGAAATTGGCGACTTCCGATTTACTGTTTTACGCGCCGATGAACGTCAGGTTCGACTCTTGAAGGTGGAGCGCTTAACGCCCGCCGAGATCGAAGCCAAAAATGACGAGAAAGTAGGTCAAAAGTGATTTTAAAACCTGAACAAAAGTTTTATCTCTACCGCATTGTTTTAGCCTTTGCGAGCGGTGTGTGTTTGTCTAGCGCCTTTGCGCCAGCCAATCAGCCGCTCTACGCCATGGCCGCCTTAACGGTCATTTTCTATCTTATTGCGCATACGCCGTCTTTAAAGCAAACCGCCCTTTGGGCCGTGGCCTTTGGTTTTGGTTGGTTTGTGAGCGGCATCAATTGGGTCTACTACAGCATGTACCACTACGGTTACATGCCGCTTGAATGGACCTATGTGACGACAAGCCTCTTCTCATTGGCTTTGTCGATTTTCCCTATTGCCGCCTTTGTTTTAGCCAACGCCGTCACGAAAGACCCCATCATGCGCATGGCTGCGACCATCCCGGCAGCCTTTACGATCACGGAATGGTTGCGCGGTTGGCTTTTAACGGGTTTCCCTTGGTTAAATCCGGCTTATGCGATGGTGGACTCACCGTTAGCGGGCATTGCGCCGTTGATGGGTAGCTTTGGTGTGCTTTTGGGCACGGCTTGGATTTGCGGTTTGATTGGAGCCATTTGGACCGCTCGCGGCCAATGGGTCAATCGCTTGAGTATGGGCATTATCGGCGTCTGCGTTTTTATGTTGGGTTTGACGGGGCAGTCCGTGCCTTGGACCAATCCCACGGGTGAAGTGTCCGTGCGCTTGGTGCAACCCAATATAGAGCCGCGTCTTTTGCAACAGTCGTTAAGCGAACGCTTTGACGAAGTCTATTACTACATGGATCAGGTAAGCGTTGAAAAAGCGCCGATCGATGTTTTGATGTTGCCCGAATCCGTTTATCCGACCTCTGTCCAACGCTTCCCCCTTCAAGAGGTTTCTCGTTTGCAAGCATGGACGCAAAACGAGAAAAAAACGGTGATTTTTAACGCCTTTTGGGAACCCACAGCAGGGGACGTGAGAAATGCTGCCGTTGCGCTCAATCCGGAAGGCACGTTGCAGCACTACGAAAAGCGCCACTTGGTACCCTTTGGTGAATTTGTCCCCTTTGGTTTCCAATGGTTTGTCGATGCCATGCGCATTCCGATGAGCGATCAAGAAAAGGGGACGGATACGCAACCCTTGATGATGATTGCCGGTCACCCCGCAAGCGTTAACATCTGTTACGAAAACCTTTTTGGTGAAGAGTGGATTCGCGCATGGGACAACGGTCAAGATCCCCAATGGTTGATCAACCTTTCGAATTTAAAGTGGTTTGGTCCGAGTAAAGCCGCTGAGCAACACTTCCAAGTCTCTCGTATGCGCGCAATGGAAATGGCTCGCCCCGTCTTGAGCGTGACGAATTCCGGCGTCACGGGTTTAATTGATGAAAATGGCAAGGTGGTCGCTCGATTGGAAACGGACATTGAGTCCTTTTTGGATGTGAAGGTTCAAACGGTGACGGGCGCTGCTACGCCTTACGTTCGTTTCGGCAATTGGGTAGCTTTAATTTGCGCATTTATGATGTTTGCCGTAGGTTTTTTAGCGCCTCGAGTTTTAAACCGCTTACAAAAGGCATAAAATTAAACATTTAGCACTGATAAATCAGTGAAAAATCGATTTTTTAACAAAGGTCTTAGTCGATGATTACGTTTCAAGAAGTGATTCTGCGCTTACAGCAGTATTGGAACCAACAAGGTTGCGCCTTATTGCAACCGATTGATATGGAAGTGGGTGCAGGTACGTCTCACACGGCGACCTTTTTACGCGCGTTAGGCCCTGAGCCTTGGCGTGCTGCCTATGTGCAACCGTCTCGTCGCCCGAAGGACGCACGTTACGGCGAAAACCCCAACCGTTTGCACCAACACCATCAATACCAAGTGGTCTTAAAGCCCGCTCCCACGAACATCGTGGACTTGTATTTGGGCAGTCTCCGCGCTTTGGGTATTGACACGGAAGTCAATGACATCCGTTTTGTTGAAGACAACTGGGAAAATCCCACGTTGGGTGCCTGGGGCTTGGGCTGGGAAGTTTGGATGAACGGTATGGAAGTGACGCAATTTACGTACTTCCAACAAGTGGGCGGTCTTGAATGTAAGCCCATTACCGGTGAAATCACGTACGGTCTCGAACGCTTGACGATGTATTTGCAAAATTGCGACAACGTCTACGATTTGGTTTACACGAAGTGGCACGATGCCGAAGGCAAGGAACACGTCTTGACCTACGGTGACGTCTTCCACCAAAACGAAGTGGAACAAAGTCACTACAACTTTGAAGCGAGCGACCCCGTAAAGCTTTTGAGCCAATTTAACTACTTCGAAGGCGAAGCTCAACGCATGATGGATTTGAATTTGGCGTTGCCCGCATACGAAATGGTTTTGAAAGCCGGTCACACCTTCAACCTCTTGGACGCTCGTGGCGCCATCAGTGTGACGGAACGTGCCGCTTACATCGCTCGTATCCGCAATATCAGTCGCGCAGTGGCTCAAAGCTACTATGACTCTCGTGAACGTTTGGGCTTCCCGATGCTCAAAAAGAATTAATAAGAATGGGGCATAAGAAAATGACTAGTTTGTTAGTGGAATTGCAAACCGAAGAGTTGCCGCCGAAGGCATTGCACAACTTGTCGGAAGCGTTTGCGAAGAATTTGGAAAAGAGTTTGGCAAGCCAAAATTTCTTAGCTGATGGCTCTGTGACGACCGTTTACGGTTCTCCGCGCCGTTTGGCTGCCGTGATCACGAATGTGTTGGCAAAGTCCCCCGACCAAGCCTTTAAGCAAAAGCTCGTGCCGGTGCGCATTGGTTTAGATGCTGAAGGTAAGGCCACGCCCGCTTTGGAAAAGAAGATGAAGGCGTTGGGCATCACCGCTGACGTGAGCGAACTTCAACGCGTCTCTGACGGCAAGAACGAACAATTGGTTTATGAAGGTGTGCGTGCCGGTATTGAGTTGGCCGCCGGTCTTCAAACGGCCATTGAAACGGCTGCGAATAACTTGCCCATCCCGAAGGTCATGCACTATCAATTAAACGATGGTGAAACGACGGTGGCTTTTGTGCGCCCCGTTAAGCACTTGATCGCTTTGTATGGCGAAGACGTGGTGCCGGTGAGCTTTGTGGGTTTGAAGGCCGATCGTTTGACGACAGGTCACCGCTTTCACACCGAAGGCTTAATTTCTATTAAGTCTGCCGACAGTTATGAAGAACAATTGCAAACCGAAGGTAAGGTCATGCCTGCCTTTGCCGCTCGTCGCGCAAAGATTGTGGAATCTGCTCAAGCCATGGCTCGTGCCATGGGTGGCGAAGCCATCATGCCCGAAGCCCTCGTTGAAGAAGTGAGCGCTTTGACGGAATGGCCGGTGGTTTATGAATCAAGCTTTGAAGAAGAATTCTTGGTGGTTCCGCAAGAATGCTTGATTTTGACGATGCAAGAAAATCAACGCTACTTCGCTGTGAAGGATGCTCAAGGTCACTTGATGAATCGCTTCCTTTTGGTTTCTCACTTGGAAGCCAAGGACGGTGGCGAAGCCATCCGCTCCGGTAACGCTCGTGTGGTGCGTGCCCGTTTGGCTGATGCTAAGTTCTTCTACGACCAAGACAAGAAGACGACGTTGGAAAGCCGCATTCCTGAATTAAAGAACGTGGTTTATCACAATAAGTTGGGTACGCAAGCCGAACGTGTTGAACGCGTGAAGATGATTGCTGCTCGCGTGGCTCAATTGATCGGTGCCGATGAAGCTCAAGCTGTTCGTGCCGCTCAATTGGCTAAGGTTGACCTCTTAACCTTGATGGTGGGTGAATTCCCCGAATTGCAAGGCATCATGGGCGAATACTACGCCAATAACGATGGTGAAACGGCGGATGTCGCTAAGGCCATCCGTGAACACTATCAACCGCGTTTCGCAGGCGACGAATTGCCCTCGACAAACGTGAGCTTGGCTGTGGCTTTGGCCGATAAGCTTGAAACGCTCTCCGGTCTTTTCGGTATTGGTCAAATGCCCACGGGTGACAAGGACCCGTTTGCTTTGCGCCGTCACGCTTTGGGCGTTTTGCGCATGTTGATCGAAAAGGAATTGAACGTTTCTTTGACGCAATTGGTCGATATCGGCTACGAAGCCATGCAAACGGTGGCTGGCGTCAAGGATGCTCGTGCTGAATTGTTGGCTTTCTTTGAAGATCGCTTGCGTGTGATCTTTAAGGATAAGGGCTTTAGCGCTCAAGAAGTGGACGCTGTGTTAGCAGCTAACCCTGCTACGCCCTTGGAAGTGCCCGCTCGCTTGGAAGCCGTTCGTGCCTTCTCTCAAATGGAAGAGGCCGAAGCCTTGGCTGCTGCCAATAAGCGTATTGGTAACATCCTTAAAAAGAGCACGGAAGCCATTAAGGAAGTCGACGCTGCTCTCTTTGAAGAAGACGCTGAAAAGACCTTGTTTGACGCATTGGTTGGTGTTGAACCGCAAGTTCAAAGCTTGTACGGTCAAGGCGCTTATACCGATGTGTTGAAGCTCTTGGCTCCGATGAAGGCCCCTGTCGACAAGTTCTTTGAAGACGTGATGGTGAACGTTGAAAACGAAGCAATTCGTCAAAATCGCTTAGCCCTTTTGGCTCGTTTACACCGTACAATGAACTTGGTGGCTGAACTCTCGCGTTTGGCTAACTGATAAGGTTTCTTAATCGGTGAGAAAGGCTCTCGGTTTCAGACCTGAGGGCCTTTTTAATGTTGTTGGACTGTGGCTATGAACACGATTCGCGGTTGGCTTTTTTATATTGTTTTATCCATCACGTTAGTGCCGCTGGCATTGTTGGCCATTCTTTTGTACCCGGCCCCTTTGACATGGCGTTACGCCGTGGGGCGCTCTTGGGCACGATTGATGCTGGAGTGTGGACGCGTCATTTGCGGTATGCGTTATGAAGTCAAAGGGATGGAGAATTTCCCGGCTGCCGATGAACCTGTTCTCGTTTTAAGTAAACACCAATCGGCTTGGGAAATCTTCTGGCTGATGAGTTATGTGCCGCATCAAGTCAGTTTCGTCTATAAAAAAGAACTTCACTACGTGCCTGTTTTCGGTCAAGCGTTAGCCACTATGAAAATGATGGCGATTGACCGCAAAAAGGGGGCTAATGCGTATTCGCAATTTGTGCGCCAGGGGCGTCGTTTTTTGAAAAACGGTTGGTGGATTTTGATGTTTCCGGAAGGCACA
>USIM01000028.1 GCA_900554675.1 uncultured Sutterella sp. | reverse complement strand
GTTCCGGCTGAACGTATCGTTCGCATCGGCGACAACAAGGGCGCTCGCTACATGTCGGACAACTTCTGGATGATGGGTGACACGGGTCCTTGCGGTCCTTGCTCTGAAATTTTCTATGACCACGGTGAAGAAGTTCAAGGTGGCCCTCCGGGAAGCCCTGAAGAGGACGGTGACCGTTACATCGAAATTTGGAACCTCGTGTTCATGCAATTTAACCGTGATGAACAAGGCGTGATGCACAAGTTGCCCAAGCCCTCTGTTGATACGGGTATGGGTTTGGAACGTATTTCTGCCGTGTTGCAACACGTTCACAGTAATTACGAAATCGACCTCTTTAAGAATTTGTTGGCCGCTGTTAAGGCCGGTGTTGAAGCCGCTGGTGCCGCTGATGTGGATCCGATGTCTCCGTCTTTGCGCGTGATTGCTGACCACATTCGTGCTTGTGCATTCTCCGTGGCCGATGGCATTGTGCCGGGTAACGAAGGCCGCGCCTATGTGTTGCGCCGCATCTGCCGTCGCGCTATCCGCCACGGCTACAAGTTGGGTGCTCGCGATCAATTCTTTGCGAAGTTGGTCAATGCCGTTGCCGCTGAAATGGGTGACGCTTATCCTGAAGTGAAGAATCCGAAGATTGAGCAAATTTTGGCTAAGGAAGAACAACGCTTCCGCCAAACGTTGGCTCAAGGCATGGAAATGTTGGAAAAGGCCATCGCCGAAACGAAGGATGGTGTCTTGGACGGCAAGCTTGCCTTTAAGCTTCACGATACGTACGGCTTCCCGGTTGACTTGACCGCTGACGTTTGCCGTGAACGCAATTTGACGGTGGACATGCAAGGCTTTGACGCTGCTATGCAAGAGCAACGCGACATGGCCCGTGCTAGCGCTAAATTTAAGATGGCCGCCGGTTTGGAATATAGCGGTGCCGATACGACCTTTACGGGTTACGAACGCGAAGCTGAAGACGGAGTGTCTGTTTTGGCACTTTACTTGGACGGCGAACCTGTTGAAGAGTTGCCCGCCGGTGCTGAGGGCGTGATCGTTTTGGATACGACGCCGTTTTACGCTGAAAGCGGTGGTCAAGTGGGTGACACCGGTGTGATGAAGAATGACACTACGGTGGCTCGCGTGATCGATACGCAAAAGATCAAGGCCAAGGTTTTTGGTCACCAAGTGCACATTGAAGAAGGTTCTGTGCACGTGGGCGATAAGTTCTCTGTCAAGATCGACAGCGAACGTCGTGCCATGACGCGTTTGAATCACTCTGCTGCTCACTTGATGCAATCGGCTTTGCGCAAGGTTTTGGGCGAACACGTTTTACAACGTGGCTCTTGGGTGGGCCCCGATGTTTGCCACTTTGACTTCACGCACAATGAAGCCATGACGGTTGAACAAATCCAAGAAGTGGAAGATATCGTCAATCGTGAAATTTTGGCCAACACGGCCGTCAAGTGCGAAGTGATGCCGATCGAAGAAGCCAAGAAGTCCGGTGCTTTGATGCTCTTTGGTGAAAAGTATGGCGAAACGGTTCGTGTTTTGACGATCGGTTCTTCCATTGAATTCTGCGGTGGTACGCACGTGGCTCGCACGGGTGACATCGGCAGCTTCAAGGTCTTGAGCGAAGGCGGTATCGCTGCCGGTATCCGTCGTATCGAAATGACGACCGGTATGAACGTTGTTGCTTTGACGCGTAAGCAAGAAGCCACGATTAAGGATGCCGCTCGTGTCTTGAAGTCTCCGGTTGACTTGGTGGTCAATAAGGCGGAAACGGTTTTCGAAACGGTGAAGTCCCTTGAAAAACAAATCACGCAATTAAAGACCAAGTTGGCAACGGCTGCCGCTGCCGAATTGGTGAACTCTGCCAAGGAAATGGATGGCTACAAGTTGGTTGTGAGCCGTGCCGACACCGATGCAAAGAGCTTGCGTGGTATGGCTGAAACGTTGCGCGACAAGTTGGGAACCGCTGTGGTGGTGCTCGCTTGCGAAAACGACGGTAAGGTGCAAGTCGTGGCCGCTGTTTCCAAGTCTTTGGTTGCTCGCATGAAGGCCGGTGAAATCGTTTCTCATGTTGCTCAAGTCTTGGGCGGCAAGGGTGGCGGTAAGCCTGATCTTGCAATGGCCGGTGCCTCTGACGCTACGCATTTAGCCGAAGCGTTGGCCGGCGTCGAAGCTTTCCTTCAAGGTAAGTAAGATGCGCTTTGATAAACAAATCGACACTCGGGGCACCAAGTGCCCCATGCCGGTTCTTAAAACAAAAAAGGCCCTTGCGGATATGCAAACCGATGAAGTGCTTTGCGTGTTAGCAACGGATCCGGCAAGCGTTGCCGATATTGCGCAATTTGCTTCTCAAACCGGGCACAAAATGCTCGCTCAAGAGACGCAAGACAATGGTGAAATTCATCACTACATTGCACACAAATAGCTTGTTTTAAGTTCAGCAAAAATGCTCACTCAACTTAGAAATTGGGTGAGCATTTTTTACATACAAAATGGCTTTTTTGAGCGTAAAACACACTCTATCTTAGGATAGGGTGTAATTTTTCACGAAAACCGAAGATAGAGTGTGAAAAGATTTGATTAAGATCAAAAAGGACTAAATGTAGCTGACAGGCACAGAACCTCGATTAGGAACCCTTACCGAGTGCAACGTTTTCTTTCCAAAGCAGATAGCACACCAAACGGTTTCCTCATCTTTGACATCTAAAAATTGACGAACGATTTGGGATTCAGCGGTCTTCGTTGCGTAACCGGCAAAACAGCATCCGATGTCATGCGCTTCGCACGCCAAATTAAAGTACGTCAAAGCAATACCAGTATCCACTGGTCCCCAAACGTGATTGCTGGGACCGACCACAAAAGCAATGTGCGGTGCGCCACGTAAGATGACATCTTTGCCATTTCTGTACCTTTCCAAAATGGAGTCCATTGCGTAACGTTTGCCGTAAACAGGATGATGCCGAGCCTCTTTGTCAAACCATTGTGCAATGAGTTCCGTAAGCGCTTTCGTTTTTTCGGGCGATTTCAATACAATCCAGCGCAATTTACGGTTATTGCCACCCGAAGGGGCGTAGTTTGCGGTTTCCAAAATTGCAGTCATAGTACTCTCATCAACCGGTGTTGATTGGAAGTTGCGATAAGAGCGACGAGACTGCAAAAAGCGAAGAAGAATTTCTGTTTTTGAAGGATCGAAAGAAAAAGCTTTAGGCATCTCAAAATGTTCAGAGAGCTGTTGCGTGGCACAGCCTTGAGGACAATAGGCAACGCACTGTCCGCAATCATTGCAACGCTTGGAAGCTTCCTCGGTCATAGAGGGGAGCCCGTCAACCATTTGAACCTAAATTCTCATTTCATGTAACCTAGAATAGGTTGCGAAACAGCCGCTACCTTATTGAAAAATAAAGAGATAGCGGTTTTATTTTTACCCTAATAATAGGTATAATTTATGTATCCTACAAAAGGAAGCAATCATGAGTACCTATCTCTCCCGCCGAAAGCGCAATGACAGCATCAATTTTTACGCCGTGACCAACTCTTGGGATTTCGAAAAGAAGACCCAAAAGAAACTTCAGATTTTTATCGGTTCGTTCATAAAGGGACACTGCCGCTTCAATGATAAGGCTACGGAGTACGCGGATTTGTTCCGCGGAACGGAGTATGAGCGGTCCTATTGGTTGTGGCGCGATATGCAGGCTGCGGAGCAAAGTCAGGACGAAGACCCCCTGGTACTCAAAGCAGCTCTTCGTGATTGTGAGAGTAAAAACGCCGGTCTCAGTTTGTTACTCGATAACGTGGGCGACACTCTGAACTTACGTGACTGCCTCAGTCGCGTCTTCGGTGATTCGCTTGCCTGCAGGATTCTTTCTATGGCGTATTACTGTGCAGCAGAAGGTCGTCAAGCGTTAAGCCGCGTCAGTGTGTGGTTCGATGACCACGTACTCCCGTTTAAAGGCGGATTCAGTCAGGGAATGATTGAAAAAACTCTGGTCGAAATTTCCTCGGATGACATTTTGACCTTCTTGGCTGAATGGATGAAGATTCACGGACAGCAAGAGCAACTCTCCTATGACATTACTTCTGTTTCCAGCTATGCACAAAATGTTGCCGGTGTTACCCACGGCTATAATCGTGACCGAGAAAATCTTCCTCAAATCAATTTGCTGATGCTGGTAGGTCAGAAGAGCAAACTGCCGCTTTGGTTTGACCAATTGCCCGGAGCCATTTCTGACGTAACGACCTTGAAAGACACGATGCACCAAATCAAAAGCATCGATGTTAATCCCCACGGCATCGTCATGGACCGAGGCTTTGCCAGCATAGGCAACATTGAGTGCTTGCTCAACTCACATATCAAATTTACGATGGGGCTTCCCTTGCATCGTTTCGAGTTTGCACGGGAAATGATTGACGAAGCTCGCGCCAGTCATGCATTTTGCGAACCCGGTTCAACGCTTGAGCTCTTTGAAGAAGACTCGCTCTATCAAACTCAGGCAGTCACACGTCTGTACAAAATTAACGGTCACCGGACCTATCTGCACCTGTATTACACGGACTTCTACCACGCCCAAGCCAACGCTATCCTGATGTCTGACTTACGGGAAGTTGAGCGCAAACTTAAACATGGTGAATCGTTTAAGTCGGCCTCTGAAGAGTTTTTGGCCAAGCAATGTTACACGGTAAAGACAACACCGAGACGCGGCCTTCAGGTAAAGGCTAATGTCGAAGCCATTGAGCGACTTCGGGACAATCATGCCGGTTACTTTGCCATCTTAAGCTCGCAATTTAAGGATCCCCTGGAAGCGATGCGGGTTTATAAGCTCCGCGATGGTATTGAGAAGCGTTTTGATGATTTGAAAAATGATGAAGACTGCAAGCGCATTCGTGTGCATTCTGAACACAATATGCGCTCACGTCTTTTTATTCAGTTTATTGCTCAGATTTTGCGCTGCAAAATCTTGACGGTAATGCAATCAGAACAAGGCCGAGTGCTCAGCAAGAGCAAGACGGTGACTGATGTTCTTTGGAACATTGAACCGTTACGTCGGATCAAAATTGAAGGCCACCGCCCTTTCTACAGGCGTCCTACGAAAGCCCAAGTGGAAATCCTGAAGTGCTTTGGTATCCCGACAGACACCTCAGAATGGCCCTCTATGAGCTAAAAGTAGGATACATCGAGTGAGAATTTAGGATTTGAATCAACCCTTTGGGACAGACTTGAGAGCAAATACTGCAATGGATGCATCGAGTGGGATCGGTATGAAATTTGGGACTCATCTTGCTCTCCTAGAATGATTAACAATTTCCAGTATACATTTTGCAGGAGTTTAAGATGCAAAAAAGGCCTCCCAGATATCTGAGAGGCCCTAAGGAGAAGCAAACTTTTCCTATTTATCTAGGATTAAGCAACCTTAGCGTCGTCAGTGCGAACGCGGTTGGCAACCAAACCCCAGAACGTCCAGCCGAGGAACGTTGCGATGGAACCCCAGAACACTTCGAAGTAGCCCGTAGAGATCAAGGCGTAGAAGCTGTAAACGGCACC
The DNA here is from genome assembly GCA_900554675.1 of uncultured Sutterella sp. Taxonomy (GTDB): domain Bacteria; phylum Pseudomonadota; class Gammaproteobacteria; order Burkholderiales; family Burkholderiaceae_F; genus Aphodousia. The sequence goes on along the minus strand of USIM01000028.1, from coordinate 3,791 downwards.
AATAAGAGCAACGAACGTGTACAAGCGAGCTTGGGACGGATTCACGCGAGCTTCGCGCATAATCACACCAACGGCAGCCATGGACAAGATGTACGGCATGATGTTGGTCACAACGGCCAAGTCAACGAGCATGTTGAATTGCTTGAACAATTCGGGGCTGATCGTCATTAAGCAGAAGCCCGTTTGGATCGTGGTGATGATAATCATACCGGCGATCGGGGCGCTGAACTTATTAACACGAGCGAAGACCTTCGGGAACAAACCGTCAACGGCGGATTGTTGGAAGACCTTAGCAATCGTAAATTGCCAACCCAACGTAGAACCGGCGCAAGACAAGACGAGCAAGCCCATCACGATCTTACCGATTTCAGGCGAGAACATTTGAGCGAAGACCAAGCCGAACGGAGCATTCGTAGCCACCAAGTCAGCATTCGGAACGATACCGGCGATGATGTTCGTAGAGACGATGTAAATGATAGCCACGCCAATCGTAGCAGCCATCACAGCGATCGGCACATTCTTTTCAGGATTATCGATAGCGTCACTGTTAGCACAAGCACTTTCCAAACCTAAGAAGGCCCACAACGTCATGGAGATGGAAGCACCGACAGCACTGAAGAAGGGCTTGTCATGCGGGTTCCAGCTGGCGACGTAGAGTTGCGGATCAAACCAGAACCAACCAATCACGGAAAGAACCAACACGGGGATGATCACACACCACACAGCCACGGAGCTCAACTTACCGGTGATGCTGGCGCCCATGAAGTTGGAAGCCGTACAAACCCAGAGCACGACGATGGTGGAGATACAAACTTGAAGCGGGGTGAGTTCCACTTCAAAGAGCGTGGCGCCGTAGCCCACGCAGGTAATAGCAATAGCGATGTTGGCAAACAACAAGGACACACCGTAGGTGTAGTTGGCCATGAAGTTACCGGACTTGCCAAAGGCGTATTCGGAATAACCACCCATACCCGGGCGCTTACTGAACATACCGCATTTGGCAAATGCGTAAGCTAAGCACAAGGAGCCCACAGCGGTGACCACCCATGAAAGGATGGAGATGGTGCCGACTTCAGCAAGCTTGGTCGGTAACATCACAATACCGGAACCCATCATGTTAATGGCGGTCAAGAGCGTCAATTCAAAAACGCTCATTTTTGCACGAGATGAAGACATAAAAACTCCGATCTGAGTCAAAAGGCGACTGGAGAGGCGTCGCTCTTTTGACTCGACAGTATTATTAAAAGTTAGTTATAGGGATTAGTGTTGTTCTTTCAACACGTAGCCGTAAGCACGCTTGCGACCGTCTTCATCCAATTGGATGTAGACGCCTTGAAGTTCCGGAGAGAAGCCCGGCATACGGTTAATACCTTCTTCAAGGGCCAAGAAGTACTTGAGCACAGAGCCGCCCCAGACTTCACCCGGTACGCAGCAAAGCACGCCCGGAGGATAGGGGAGAGCACCTTCAACAGCGATGCGGCCTTCAGCCTTTTCGAGCGGAACGAGGTCAACGTGACCACGGATGAACTCGAAGTGAGCTTCTTGCGGTTGCATAGCCATCTTCGGGAAGTGAGCCTTACGGAACATTTCCTTTTGAAGTTGCTTGACGTTACGGCTCTTATAGAAGTCGTGCATTTCTTGGCACAACTGACGGATCGTGTAACCACGATAACGATCAATGTTGGCTTCGTAGATGCTCGGGAGCACTTCTGCGAGCGGAGCGTCACGGTCTAAGAGTTCTTCGAAACGCTTGATTTGCGAAACGAGATGGTTCATCTTGGCCGTATCTTCTGCGGGCGTCATCAAGAAAAGGATGGAGTTCAAGTCACACTTTTCCGGAACGATGTTATTTTCACGCAAGAAGTTAGCCAAAATCGTAGCGGGAACACCGAAGTCATCGTATTCGCCCGTTTCGGCCTTAATACCCGGCGTCGTCAACAAGAACTTGCACGGGTCGACGAAGTATTGGTGTTCGCCGTAGCCTTCAAAGGCGTGCCACTTTTCACCGGGCTTGAAGTCAAAGAACTTCAAGTCGTTGGCCATTTCTTCGGTGTCAAAGCTTTCCCAAGGACGACCGTCAACAACCGGCGGAACGAACGGACGGATGTGGTGGCAGTTCTTGATCAAAGCCTTACGGGCTTCAATACCAACCTTCACGCAGTCGAGCCACAAATCGCGACCCAATTGACCTTCGTGCATCTTGGCATTGACGTCCAATGCGGCAAAGAGGGGATAGAAGGGGCTCGTAGAGGCGTGCATCATGAAAGCGTTGTTTAAGCGCTTGTGCGGGCAGTAGCGATCTTGCCCCTTGATGTGACTATCCTTCTTATGGATTTGACTGGTTTGGGAGAAACCAGCTTGTTGCTTGTGAACAGATTGCGTCACCAAGATACCCGGATCTTCAGGACCCAAGTCCAAAAGCAACGGAGAGCAATCCTTCATCATCGGGATGAATTGTTCGTAGCCGACCCATGCAGAGTCAAAGAGGATGTAGTCACACAAGTGGCCGATGCTATCGACGACTTGACGAGCATTGTAAATCGTACCGTCATAGGTACCGAGCTGAATCACAGCCAAACGGAAGGGGCGTTTTTGGTCGGCCTTTTCGGGGCTGACTTCTTTGACCAAACCACGGAGGTAATCTTCGTTGAAGCAATGGGCATCGATACCACCGATGAAGCCGTAGGGATTACGGGCCGTTTCGAGGTAGATCGGGGTAGCACCAGCTTGCAAGAGAGCACCGTGGTGGTTGGATTTGTGGTTATTTCGGTCAAAGAGAACCAAATCGCCGGGGGCTAGAAGGGCATTTAAAACAACTTTGTTCGAAGCAGACGTACCGTTCAAAACGAAATACGTTTTGTCTGCGTTATAGATCTTGGCGGCAGCTTGTTGAGCAGCACACGGAGCACCTTCGTGAATCAAAAGGTCGCCCATGGAGACGTCGGCATTGCACAAGTCAGAGCGGAAAACCGATTCGCCAAAGAATTCATAGAAAGCACGGCCAGCGGGGTGACGGCGGAAGAATGCACCACCTTGATGCCCCGGGCAGTCGAATTGGGAGTTACCGTTTTGAACGTATTGTTCAAGGCTACCGAAGAAGGGCGGGAGAACCGCATCTTCGTACTTCGTTGCGGCGCAGTCGACTTGACGGCCATAGAAAGCCTTGTTGGTCGGGTTGGTGTCGATAACACCGTGGAGACGACCAACGGGCAAATCTTCTTTTGCTTCGCTCACAGCGAAAACCGGAAGGTTGAAGTGCTTGGCTTCAACAGCTTCGAGCTTACCAGCAGCGATGTCTTCGGCAGACATGACGATCGCAGAAACTTCCGTTAAGTCGGCATGATCTAAACAGACCGTTTCACGAACGGAATCAAAAGCAGATTCAACACCGGCGCTAACCGCAATTTTAAGTTGTTTCATAGGTATACCTTTATTTTGTGCGCAAAAAGGCGCACTTGTTCCTTGAATTAGGGTTCTTCAAGTAGGGTTGGTAAATTATTTAGGCAATAAAACACCACGCCCTGCATAGGGAATACAAATTCAGTTAAAGTGAAATTTTGGATTTTTGAATTTCGTCTAAGCGGGGAGCTTAATAGAAATTCGGAGTTGTGCCGTCCAAAATAAAAAACGGCGAGCAACAAACTTAGGAAGCGTTTGTTGAGGCGGAGGAAAAGCGATGGAAGCTAAAGCAAGAACGACAAACGAAACACATAATGTGACGTATGCGTCTTATGACGCTATTTTGTACGTAGGCATTAACATGCATTTGAATTCTCCTAAGCGACTAGCGA
>USIM01000027.1 GCA_900554675.1 uncultured Sutterella sp. | reverse complement strand
TCTGCTTCTGAAGAAAAGAAAGACGAAAATAATCCGCAATAGCGACATAATCGTCAGATCCTCAATTAAGCCTCACGCAAGAAGTTGCCTGGGGCTTAATTTTTGCTTGCAATCTCGAAACTCGAAGCTTAAAGTAGGGGAATATTAAAAAATAAAGAACCCTTTCTTTAACCCTTACCCCTCGAGAGTTTCCCTACTATGCTCGCCGGTCTTTTCTTTGGCATCGCTGCGTGTGCCATCTGGGGATTGATTTACGTCATCCCTTTGTTTTTGCCTGACTACAGCCCCTTATTAATTTCTGCTGCCCGATATTCCATCTATGGATTTGCGTGCTTATTTCTCGTGCCTTTGCAGTGGAAAGAATTAAAGCGTTTATCCCTCAAGGATTGGGTTTTAGCGTTTAGCTTGTCCTTTTTCGGTTCTATCGTTTACTACTGTTGCCTCGTGGTGAGTGTCAACTTAGCGGGGGCCCCTGTGAGTGGCATGCTCATGTGCTGGATTCCGGTGCTGGTGGCGCTTGTTGCCAACTATCAAGCACTCCGTGTCGGTAAAGGTGTGGCATGGAAAAAGATTGCCATCCCGCTTGTCTTTATTTTGGTTGGGATTGTGATTGCCAATTGGACGGAGTTTGAATACGTCGTCAATCAACAGCATTCTACGGCCGGTAACTTCTGGTTGGGGGTGGCTGCGGGCGCGACTTCAATGCTTCTTTGGACGTGGTATCCGATTCGCAATGCCCGTTGGTTATTGGACAACAAAGACAAAAAGCCAAACGTTTGGGCAACGGCTCAAGGGTTGGTGATTTTACCCTTCACGGTGATCAGTTACTTTGTGGTAACGCAGTTTTATTTGCCTGAAAACTTTGGTCCCTTAGGGCCGACACCTACGACTTTTATCATCTGTATGTTGGTAGCGGGGATTTGCTGCTGTTGGATGGCGGCAGCCGCTTGGAATGAAATGAGTCAACGCTTGCCCACGGCACTGGCCGGTCAACTGATCGTTTTTGAAACCATCTTTTCGGTGATCTACGCCATGCTCTTCAGAGGAGAATGGCCCACCATGACGATGGTGGTTGGAATGGTGGTGCTCATTACCGGTGTTTTGGTTGCTTTGCGTATTTTTAAAGATACCGAGGCCTAAACTCTTGCACAAAGGCCCAAAAGCGCATAATGTTGCAGTCTCCAATTTTCTTATTAAACGTCGTATGCTTTTGGGCTTTGTTTTGGGTGTTTTGGCGTGTGCCATTTGGGGATTGATTTATATCTTCCCATTGGTATTGCCTGACTATCATCCGGTTATCATTGCATCGGCGCGTTTTGCCATGTATGGCTTGACGTGCCTGATGATTTTGCCCATTCAAATCAAAGAATTAAAGAAACTTACACGCTCAGATTGGTGGGTTGCCTTGCGCCTTGCCTTTTTCGGCTCGCTCGTCTACTACTTCTGTCTCGTCATTAGCGTAAAACTGTCAGGCGCTCCCATTTGCGGGATGCTCATGTGTTGGATTCCTGTGTTGGTTGCTATTGTCGCTAACTACTCGGCTAAGAGTGAGCAGAAAGTGCCTTGGTCGCGTTTGGCAATGCCTTTGGGCCTTATCATTGTCGGGATGTTTGTTGCCAATTGGAGCGAATTTGAATACATCACCGAAGTTCAACAAGGCTCGCCCTTGGAGTTTGGTTTAGGGATTGCTGCGGGCGTTGCTTCGCTTTTGCTTTGGACATGGTTTCCTATTCGAAATGCCCGTTGGTTATTGGATAACAAAGGTAAAAGCCCCAAAGTATGGGCAACGGCTCAAGGGCTTTCTGTTTTTCCTGTCTCGACACTCGGCTTTTTTATCGCGAGTTTTTACTTCTTGCCGCAGGGGCAACTCTTAGGGCCCGATCCCGTCTTTTTCGTCTTGATGATGATTGTGGCAGGCGTCTGCTGCTCTTGGTTGGGTGCCGTTTTGTGGAACGGGATGAGTCAACGCTTACCGCCCGCTTTAGGCGGTCAATTAATTGTCTTTGAAACGATCTTTTCGGTTCTTTATGCCCTTCTTTGGCGAGGGCAGTGGCCGACCGTAAGTTTAATTGTCGGTATGTTGATGCTTTTGTCAGGTGTTTTGCTTGCTCTGCGTGTTTTTCGCAATACAGAAGTCTGATTAGTCGCAGTAGAATCAAAAAATAACTTTCTCATATTTCTCTTTTGTTTCTAGGAGTTGCATTATGTTTGGTGTCATTATTACGCTATTGGCTGTGGTGCTGATTGCGTACTTCGTGATTAAAAACTACTATCCGCCTTTTGTTTTGATGCTTTTGGGTTTGGTGTTGTTGTTCATCGGCTGGATGATGGGCACCGATCCGGTTTCAGCTAAGACATCAACTCACTTCTGGGGCTTTGACCTTGTTCAAGCATTTACCGACCTTATGAAGGGTCGCTTGGGTGGCTTGGGTCTTAACATTATGGCTATTGCCGGTTTCTCGTACTACATGAATAAAATCGGTGCTTCGAAGTCTTTGGTGAAACTTTGTATTCGTCCGCTTTCTGCCATTCGCTCTCCCTACATTTTGTTGGGTTTGACGTATTTCGTTGGTCAATGCATGGCTTTGTTCATTAACTCTGCCGTGGGTTTGGGCCTTTTGTTGATGGCTTCCATCTATCCGTTGTTGGTCTCTTTGGGCGTTCGTCGTGCAGCCGCTGCAGCCGTGATCGGTTCGACTTGCTGTCTAGACTTGGGGCCGAGTTCGTCTAACGCAATGCGTGCTGCTGACTTGTTGGGTACGGACGTGGTGACTTACTTCGTGACGGGGCAAATTCCTGTCGCCATCAGTGTGATGATTGCTGTCGCGGTGGGTCACTCTGTGATTCAACATTGGTTTGACCGTCGTGAGGCCGCTAAGGGTATTGAAGATAAGGTTGAGGGTTTAAACGCTAACGCTGAAGATGCTTTTGCTGACGCCGGTCCCGCTCATTATGCGATTTTGCCGATTCTTCCGTTGTTCCTCTTGATCATCTTCTCTCCGATGGTTTATGCCGGTATTAAGTTAAGTTTGGTGACTGCCATTGTTGTCTCCATCTTGATCGCTTTCGTGGTCGATCTCTTAACGCGTCGTACCTTCAAACAATGCTGTGCTGATACGCAATCGTTCTTTGAAGGCATGGGTAAGGTCTTCACCTCCACCGTGACCTTGGTGGTCTGCGCCGAATTGTTTGCCTTAGGCTTAACGAAGGTGGGCGGCATCTCGACGCTTATCCAAATGGCAGCCTCTCAACAAGGTTTGGGCCTTTTCTTCATGCTGTTTGTGATGATGGGCATTATGGTTGTGGCCACGATTGTGACGGGTTCGGGTAACTCGGCTTTCTTTGCTTTCTCGCCCTTATTGCCTGAAGCAGCAGCGAGCGTCGGTTACAACACGATGGCTTTAGTGGTGCCAGTTCAATTGGCTGCCAGTTTGGCCCGTCCGATGAGTCCGATTTCCGGTGTCATCATCGCTGTGTCCGGTATTGCCGGTTTGACGCCGATTGAATTGATCCGTCGTACGATGCCGGTGATGGTGATCGGTATGATCGTGAACGTCATGGCTTCCAACATCTTCTTGTAAGATCGGAGACGGTTTTTCAGGCACTGACTGAAAAAACACAAACGATAAGGCTCTGAGCTTTTTGCTTGGGGCCTTTTTTCATAGTAAAAGAAACATAGTTTTTAAGTCTTAATCGTTATAATCAAGCATACTTTTTTGGAAAGAATCACCATGGCTACGACATTTCTTTGGCACGATTATGAAACTTTTGGTTTGAGCCCCAGTAAGGATCGTCCGGCACAGTTTGCTGCGATCCGCACCGATGAAAATCTCAACAATGTGGGTGAATCCATGTGTTGGTACTGCAAGCCCGCAATGGATGCGTTACCTGCGCCAGAGAGCATCCTGATCACGCACATCTTGCCCCAAGAGTGTGAAGAAAAGGGGATGGTGGAAGCGGAATTCTCAAAACGCATTCTCAAAGAAATGAGTGAGCCCGATACGATCAGTGTCGGCTACAACAACATGGGCTTTGACGATGAAGTCTCGCGCCACATGTTCTGGCGCAATTTGTACGATCCGTACGCTCGTGAGTGGAAAGACGGGTGTTCCCGCTTTGACCTTTTCCCCTTGGTTGTAGCAACCTGGGCTTTGCGTCCTGAAGGCATCAATTGGCCTGAGGTGGACACGCCCGATGGTGGCAAGCGCCCCACCTTTAGACTTGAACATTTAACGGTCGCCAATGGCCTTACGCACGAGCATGCGCACGATGCTTTAAGTGACGTACAAGCCACGATTGATGTGGCACGCCTTATTCGAGAAAAGCAACCCAAACTCTGGCAATACGCTTTAGCTTATCGCGCAAAAAACAAGCTCAAGGACATGGTCAATAGCCGTAAGGTCCTTTTATGGGTTTCATCCATTCATGGTCGAGAGCATGGCTATATGCGCCTTGTATTGCCGATCGGTCAGGATCCCAAGAATCCGAATGCGATTTTGATGTGGGACTTGATGGAAGATCCCCGCGAACTTTTACGTTTAACGGCCCAAGAGGTGAAGGCTCGCTTGTTTGTTCGTCAAAGCGACTTGCCCGAAGGTCAAACGCGTTTACCAATTTTCTCTTGCAAGATTAATCAAGCGCCCTTCTTGGTGGAACATTTGGGCGTTTTGACAGATAACCGTGCGGCCTTATTTAACCTTGATAAGAATAAGGCCCATGAAAACGCCGCTTTCTTAGTCGAACACATCGATGAAATCAGCGGTTTGTGGTCTGAAGTGTTAGAGCGAGAAGCGGGGAGTGATGAACCCGTGGATGTGGACTCCGGTCTTTATGCTGGTGGCTTTACCAGCAACAATGACCGCTCGCAAATGGAGTTTGTCCATCGCCAAACGCCTCAAGCTTTAGCTCAGTTGGTTGAGGCCGGTCGCATTCACTTTGATGATGACCGTTTTGAAGAATTACTCTTTAGATTCCGTGCTCGCAATTGGCCGGAAACTTTGAATGAAGAAGAGCAAGCCCGTTGGCAAGAGTTGCGTGTTGAGCGTTTAATCCATGGTGTGGGTGTTGCGCGTACGTTGGATGACTTTGCCCAAGAGATTGAAAAACTCGCAGAAAGTTTGGGCGAAGAAGTTGATGAAGAAACGGAAAACTTATTTGGTGCTCTTTACGATTGGGCCGAGAGAATCAGTGATTCGTTGGAATAGTCAATAATCTAATTTCTTAAATAAAATGGCAGAGCTTCGTGATGAAACTCTGCCATTGGTTTAATTAAAAGTCAGACGATTAGAACGTGTGACGGATACCAACGTTAAAGCGATAGTTTTCCTTCACATCACCACCGTTGGTGCGTTCAATGTCAATGTACGAATAGGTGTTATTCGTCCAGTTGAAGTTAGCACCAACACCGAGTTCAAGCCAGGCACCGCCCAAGTCTTCTTCGATGGTATTACGAGCGCTACCTGACGTTGCCGTTGCGTTCATTTCACCTTGGAAGTCATAAAGACCGGAGACACGAGCGTAGATCAAGCCCTTGTCCTTCGGGAACTTAAAGCCCGTACGAACGCCAACACGACCGATCAAGGAGTCGTAGTCGTCTTGTTCAACACGGACACCGTTTTGTGCGGTGAAATCGTCACCCATGATACGGCCGTAGCTCACTCCCACTTGTGGTTCAACGAACAAGCCACCATCCATGAATTCGAAGCGGTAACCCGTTTCTGCACTCACGTTAAAGGCATTGTTTTCATAAGAACCGTTCATGCCGTTTAAGGCAAAGTCGTTGTCCATACGAGAGTACTTAGCGATCAAATCAACGTAAGCACCGCACGGAACGAACCACGTACCGTAGACGGCAAAACCGTAGTTCTTGTTGTCAGCCCTACCATTGTCGTAGGAGCTTTCGCCATCGGTGTAGTTAGCGGCAACACCAACCTTCCAATCACCAACCGTGTAGTCGGAACCAACCTGGATCGTGTTGTTCTTGCTCGTTAAGTTTTGAGCGCCGTATTCCATTTCAGAGCCGTAATAGCGAGCCCAAGTACCGACACCGGCAGGAGCGTCACGAAGTTCGCCCATGCGCTTACTAAGGCTATTCATTTCATGACGAAGTGTCATGGCAGAAAGTGCGCTAACAGAACCCAGAGCGTCAAGTTTGGTGTTCTTTGTTTCGGCGACATCAGACAAGTTGCCGTTGGCGTCGACCTTAGCCGTTAAGCCATTATTCACGTTACCTTCTTGAATAAGTACCGTATCAGACGTACCTTCTTCAGATGTGTCATTCGCAACAGATAACTTCTCTTGAAGTGCTACGGCAGCTTCTTTAGCATTGCCAAAAGCATCATTGGCAGAACCACTGGCTGCACGAGTAATTTCACCAGTCTTTTCAGTAATAGTGATTTGAGTTGCGTCGCTCAAGTCTAGCCACTTCATATTGGCCTTCGCCAAAGGAAACCGTGCTCGCAGATTGAGTATTGATTGAACCTAAAGTAGAACCCGAACCATTAACTGCATAGGTCGCATTAGTAAGATTCGTTTGGCCTTCGTTGGTAACAATGCCATTGACAACCAATTGACTTGAAGTACCTTCAGAACCAACAGTCAATGTCGAACCTGCATCCGCGGTCAAAGCTTGTTCGGCAGAAATATTGCTAGCGCCATTTAAAATAATTTCGCCACCGATATTTTGAATACCAACAGTATTAGCTCCATTTGCAACGACGTTGACGCCATTTTCAACAGTAATAGTTGAGCCCTCAGCAACGATACCTGTAGCGACAGCGCCGACACTTCTTGTTAAGGCACTTGCACCATTTCCCGTTACCGTTATGTTGAGAGATTGCAGATTTGCTTTAGCATAGTCGCCGACGAGCTTAATGCCCGTTGCCGTTCCATTTTCTGCCGTTACGTTCAAATTGGTAACGCCACCAATCGTTAACACGCTATCGGCTTCACTTACAGCTGAGTCAGAGGAGGCTGCGTTTAAAATCCCATAGGCATCACCTTGGGCTGAATAAACTGTGGCCGTCAAATTCCCATCAATAGCTACGTTACCAGCGTACTCCGCGTACTCGTTTAATGTAACACCGTAAGCGGCTTGTGAGCCAGAAACATTAATAGAAGCGTCACCAGCAACATTTAAATGCGCACCATATTGTGCTTTAAAGCCATGAGCTTCACCTTGCGTGGACTCGGCATTAACGATCACTGAGCTACCGTTGAAGTTAATTTGACCAGGAACACCCGAGGGACGGATAGCTTCAACTTGACCAGTGCCACTAACATTAATTTCGGTTCTTTCACCGTTGAAGTTCACGATAGTATCAAATGGATTGCCAGGATCGCACTGAACGTCTACACCGTAAGTAGTTTTAGTCCCACCCTTCACATTAATTGTGGTATTACCTGCGAAATTCGTTGTTGATTGATAGGCCAAAACCCCTTGCGTCCAATTGGTCGAATCGGCGGTATTAATTGCATTAATAACCGTTTCTGGTCCATTAAAATCAATTACCGTAAGACCGGAACTGGAAGGACTGTTGAAATTTTGGACAGCAATAACCCGACCGCCTTCACTTTGTGCTGTAATGGTCGTTTTTCCATTAAATTGAAGTGTGGCCCCTGTCCAAGCCTCAGCTCCGATTGCCTGACCAGTAGTGACTTTTGCAACAACGGTCGTATCTCCATTGAGGGTTATATCACCGCCATTAGCTCTAATACCGCGTGTATCCGCCGAGGTATTCGACAAATCAAACAAAGTATTCCCATTAATAGTCAACGAACTCCCTGTTTGGGCAACAGCACCGTAAAGTCTATCTTCCCCCGTACGATTACCACCCACTGATAACGTAGCCCCATCGGCAATATTTACAACCATGTCACCAGTGGTTGCTCCGATACCACCCCAACGGTTTGAAGATTCAACAACATCTGTTGCCTCAATGGTTGTATCAGAATCAAAAGAGTGAGTACCATCAATAAGGCTGGTTGCGAGTGTTGGAGCAGAATACAGTGCCACAATGGCTGACAACACAGCGCAATGAATAGTGGTTCGCTTCATAAAAGAAACTCCTATTAATAAACAAGAGCCCATAAGAGAAATGAATGGGCTAATAGGAGATCAATTTTACCCCCCCCCGATGATTACTTGTCAATGTCTCCCGTCATTAATACCAAAACGAGTATCAATTTCGCAACAAAACAAAAGGGACGAATCCGAAAACTCGTCCCTTTCATCAAGCGTTCAAGCTAGTGAACTTACTTCTTACCTTGCGTGTCCTTCAAACCGACAGCGAGGTTAAAGACTGGTGCTTCAGGCTTGTGATCTTCACGATCGGCCACGAAGTAACCCGTGCGTTCCAATTGGAACTTTTCATCGGGCTTGGCTTGAGCCATTGCCGGTTCAATGTAACCCGTCACGACTTCCTTGCTTTCAGGATTCAAAAGCGTGCGGTAGTCAGCGTCAACAGCATCGGGTTGCGGCACTGCAAACAAACGACCATAGAGGCGGAATTCGCAAGCGACGGCGCTCTTAGCATCAACCCAGTGAATAGCAGCCTTCGTCTTCACGGCTTCGGAACCTGCCGTACCACTCTTCGTGTCGGGCAAGTAACGGCAGTGAACGGCGATCACCTTACCGTTTTCGTCCTTATCGATAGAGGTCGGGACGACAACGTAGGCGTAACGCAAGCGAACCGGTTTGGCTTCAGAACCGTCAGCCGGGATCGTCAAGCGACGATAGCCCTTGGGCGGCACTTCAGCAAAGTCGCTTTCATCAATCCAGAGTTCCTTAGAGAACGTGATTTCACGCGTACCCCATTCCGGTTTTTGCGGATGGTTCGGGGCCGTGAGCGTTTCAGAAGCGGCTTCATCGTAGTTGTCGATGATGAGCTTGACAGGCTCCAGCACGGCCACGCGGCGCTGGGCGTTCAGCTCCAGCTCGGCGCGCAGCACGGCCTCCAGCTGGCGCATATCCACAAGGTTATCCGCCTTGGAGATGCCGGCGTCCTTAACGAACTTGAAGATGCTCGTCGGCGTGTAGCCGCGGCGGCGCAGGCCGGACAGGGTCGGCATACGGGGGTCGTCCCAGCCGTCCACGATGTTCTTCTCGACCAGCTCGCGCAGGTAACGCTTGCTCATGACGGTGTTCGTCACGTTCAGGCGGGCAAACTCGCGCTGCTTCGGGAATTCTTTGCCGAACAGGTTCGTGATGACCCACTCATACAGCGGGCGGTGGTTCTCAAACTCAAGGCTGCACAGGCTGAAGGTGATGCCCTCAATGGCGTCCTGAATGGGGTGCGCAAAGTCGTACATCGGGTAGATGCACCACTTGTCGC
>USIM01000026.1 GCA_900554675.1 uncultured Sutterella sp. | reverse complement strand
GTCAAGGGGAATTCCGTTACGCAAAAACGCTCGATATTACAGCCGGTCGTGGTCAAATTTTTGACCGCAATGGTGTTGTCTTGGCGGCGTCTTTGCCTGCGCGTTCTATTTGGGCAACGACCAATTTGGTAGAAATTACGCCCAATGAAATTGCGCAATTGAGTCAATTGCTCGGCGTTTCCAAGAACACTTTGCAAAAGCGCTTGGCGCGCCCGAATGCGTGGGTCAATATTGCGCGTCAAGTGGACATGGAAACGGTTCGCAAAGTGCAAGCGATGAAGATTTCCGGTTTCACGTATACGCCTGATGTTAAGCGCCAGTACCCCGGTGGAGAGCTTTCTGCCCACATTGTTGGTTTTAACAATCGAGAAAATCACGGACAAGAAGGGATTGAGTTAGCAAACGATAAGACGTTGACTGGTCAAAATGGACAACGTCGCGTCATCCGTGACCGTTTGGGACACGTGATCGAAGAAGTTTGGGCGCAAGAACCGGTTCCCGGTAAAGATTTGCATCTTTCGATTGACTCACGCATTCAGTTCATTGCCTATAGTGCCGTTAAGCGAGCGGTAGAAAAGCATAGTGCTAAGGCGGGTGCTGCCGTGGTTGCTGACTCCATCACGGGTGAAATTTTGGCACTTGCCAGTTGGCCTGCCTTCGATCCCAACGATCGAAGCACGTTTGCTTGGGATCGCATTCGCAATCGCGTTGTGACCGATACGTTTGAACCGGGTTCCACCGTTAAACCTTTCTCAATTGCCAAGGCCATTGACTTAGGTATCGTTCGTCCGGACAGTATCATTCAGACGGCGCCGGGACAAATTGTTGTGGCTGACCGGAAAATCAGTGATAGCAAAGATTATGGTCTTTTGACGGTGTCGCAGGTGATTGCCAAGTCCTCGAACGTCGGCACGGTGAAGATTTCTTTACAAATTCCTCCTCAAGTGCTTTGGGATACGTACACGCGTTTAGGGTTTGGTCAAGCTCCCCAAGTGGGCTTCCCGGGTGTTGTCGCCGGTCGTTTGCGTCCTGCTAAGACTTGGGGACCGGTGGAACAAGCAACGGTTTCCTATGGCTACGGTTTGTCGACCTCTTTGATGCAGTTGGCGCAAGCCTATACGGTTTTTGCTCGCAACGGTGACGTGATCCCGTTAACCTTAATGAAACGAGATCATGCGGCCGCCGGTGAGCAAATTTATCGTCCCGAAACGGCGCGACAAATGCGCGCAATGATGATGACAACGGTGCACCGTGGTGGGACGGCTTCTCGGTTGAAGGTGACGGGCTACACGGTAGCTGGTAAGACCGGGACGGTTTATAAAGTTAAAAACGGTGAGTATGTCCGTGACTACGTGGCCTCTTTTGTTGGTTTGGCACCGGCTACGCAACCGCGTTTGGTGGTGGCTGTTATGATTGACGAACCGAAGGATGCCGGTCACGTGGGTGGCGTGGTGGCGGCACCCGTATTTGGCGAAATTGTAGAGTCTGCATTGCAGACAATGCTCGTAAATCCCGATGATCCTATGATGATTGCCGGCCGAGGTGTGTTGGCTAAGAGTGCACAATGATTGCAAATATCAAGAATTACGTTGACTTATTAAAGCGTTTAGCCCCAGAGGCTAAACGTCTTGTTTTGGACTCCCGCCCCGTTGGTGCGGGTGATGTTTTTATTGCGGTCCCTGGTTTACATGTGGACGGTCGACAATTCTTAGAACAAGCTGCCCAAAAGGCAACGGCTGTGGTCTATGAGGATGACGGTATTCGTCGTACTTATGCAGTGCCTGCGATTGCACTGCCTGAGTTATCGAAGTACCTCGGCAATTTTGCAGCAGAATTTTATCGCCACCCGACGCAAGACCTGTTTGGTGTAGGGATTACGGGTACAAACGGTAAAACTACAACCTCTCACTGGGTTTCTCAGTTGTTAACGGCTTTAGAAGAGCCTTGCGCTGCCATTGGTACGATTGGTTGTACGATGGCAGGAAAGCCTTTCCCTTCAGCTCCTTTAACGACGCCTGATGCGGCTTCTTTACAAGGGTTATTCCGTGATTTGGCCAAAGCCGGCGCTAAAGCCTTTGCTGTTGAAGCCAGTTCCATCGGTTTGGAACAAGGACGTCTGCAAGGCACGCATTTTGATGTTGCTGTCTTTACGAATTTAAGTCGCGACCACCTTGACTATCACCATGATATGCAGGCCTACGAAGAGGCTAAAGGCATTTTGTTTGATTGGCCGCAGTTGCGCAGTAGCGTCATCAATATTGACGATGAGGCCGGTTTGCGTCTTGCCGAACGTTGCGTTTGCCGTGGTGTGAAATGCTTTGTGACGACAACGTGCGGGACGTTACCCTTACCGGGGACGCATTGCATCGCTGCAGAAAACATTCGTGCAATGCAAGACGGGATGGAATTCGATTTGGTCTATGAAGGCAATCGCCATCATTTAGCCGTTCATCTTTTTGGCGAATTCAATATTTCAAATCTTTTGGGTGTGATCGGTGTTGCATTGGCTAAGGGTTATACCATTGAAACGATCATGCCGTTGTTGCCACACTTGGTGCCGCCTGCCGGTCGAATGCAATTGGTAAAACATAATGGTACGGCTTTAGGTGTAGTGGACTACAGTCATACGCCGGACGCAGTGGAAAAAGCGCTTTTGGCTCTTCGCCCGATTGTGAGAGCTCGTCGTGGCAAACTTTGGGTTATTGTGGGCGCTGGTGGCGATCGTGATAGTGGCAAGCGTCCGATCATGGCAAGCATTGCCCAACAAATGGCCGATTTTGTGGTTTTAACGAGCGACAATCCCCGTACAGAAAACCCCTCTGACATTTTGGCTCAGATGGTCGCCGGTATGAAAGAAGGCGGTCACCCCTACGTGGTGATTGAAGATCGTCGAGAAGCCATTCAAAAAGCTGTCAATACGGCAGCGCCCGAAGACATTATCTTAGTCGCCGGTAAGGGGCATGAGCTTTATCAAGATATCCAAGGTGTCAAGCACCCCTTTAGTGACAAAGTGGAAGTGCACAATGCGCAATGGATAAAGGTGATGCCACCGGACTCCTTGATGCGAGTGAAGTACCTTGCCAATTTGTTGCCCGGCTCAAAATTCTTAGGCAGTGACGTTCCTTTTAGTTCGGTTTCGACCGACACAAGATCGGTGACCAACGGTACGCTCTTTTTTGCATTAAAGGGTGATCGTTTTGATGGTCATGACTTTGTGATGCAAGCGATGCACGCAGGTGCTGTCGCTTTGGTGGTTGATCATGAAGTGAACTGCCCCTTACCTCAAATCGTTGTCAATAATGTGAAGTTGGCACTGGGAGCCAGTGCGGGCTATTGGCGCAGTAAACAGGCGCTTAACATGGTCGCTGTCGCAGGCAGTAACGGTAAAACCACCACCACGCAAATGATAGCTTCTATTTTAAGAGCTCACTACGGTGATCACTCTTTATCTACGCAAGGCAATCTCAACAATGACATTGGTGTGCCGCTTATGTTGTGGCGTTTGCGTGAAAAACATGAAGCCGCTGTCATTGAGACCGGTATGAATCATGTGGGTGAAATGCGTTATTTGGCAGGGCTTGTCCAACCGAAGGTTGCTATCGTGACAAATGCCCAACGTGAACACCAAGAGTTTATGCAAACGGTTCAGGCCACGGCTCGTGAAAACGGGGAAATCTTCCGCCATATGATGCCTGCCAGCACAGCTGTGATTCCATTTGACGATGAATGCAAAAACATTTGGCTTGAAATGGCTCAAAACTCTCAGATTGTGACGTTTGGTTTGCCCAATGAAGCCGATGTGACCGGTACGATGACGCCGACCAATACCGGGATGGATGTCAAAATCAAAACCCCCATCGGTGACTTTAAGGCGCATTTGAAAGTTCGTGGAGAACACAATTTCAAAAATGCATTAGGTGCCACGGCGGTTGCATTATCTTTGAGTTTGTCAACGGATGT
The DNA here is from genome assembly GCA_900554675.1 of uncultured Sutterella sp. Lineage (GTDB taxonomy): Bacteria > Pseudomonadota > Gammaproteobacteria > Burkholderiales > Burkholderiaceae_F > Aphodousia. The sequence continues at coordinate 5,388 of USIM01000026.1, read as the reverse complement.
GATCGCTAAGGGCTTAGAAGCCTTTGAGCCGATCAAGGGTCGAGGCGCTGTCATTACGACTGATCGTTATACCGTCATTGATGACGCTTATAATGCCAATCCCGACAGCATGAAAGCCAGTATTGATATTTTGGCCTCTATGCCAGCACCGCGATTGTTGGTGGCAGCAGATATGTTGGAGTTGGGGGACAAGTCCCGTGAGTACCACGAGGAAATTGCTGCTTATGCTGTCCAAAAAGGCATTGATGGTTTTATTGCGACCGGCAGTGCAATGAAATTTGCGTATGAGAAATTCCGTGAGTTAAAGCCCGATGCAGAAGTCATTTGGGAAGGGGAACGCAAGGAATTTCTGAATAAACTTTTGGAAATTAAAGATCGTTATCGTTCTATTTCGGTCAAGGGTTCCAATAGTATGCGACTCGATTTGGCTGTGAAGGCACTGGTCGAGCCCGAGAAGCGTTAAAGAATTCGAGAAAGGAACACTTAAATGTTATTGGAACTTTTCCAGTGGTTAGGGGAAGATATCCGCGCTTTTCAAGTCTTTAATTATTTAAGCTTGAGAGCCGTGATGGCAGCCTTGACGGCCCTGTTTATCGGTTTTGCAGCAGGCCCTGCGACTATTCGCTATTTAAAGGCAATGAAGGTGGGTCAAGCTGTTCGTAATAACGGTCCAAAGACACACTTGGTTAAAGATGGTACGCCGACCATGGGGGGCGTGCTTATTTTGATTTCCATTGCCCTGTCGACTTTGTTGTGGATGGACTTAAGTAACCGTTTTGTTTGGGTGGTGCTTTTTGTCACGATAGGCTACGGTGCCGTAGGTTGGATCGATGATTACCGAAAGGTTGTGCATCACGATCCCAAGGGAATGAGCGCACGAGAAAAGTTCGGCTGGCTCTCTTTAATTGGTGGCTTGGCGTCTGTCTATTTGGCATTTGCAATTTCCGCTCCCACCAATATTCATGTGATTGACATGATTGTCGGTTGGGTGCAATCGGGTTTCCCTTTAACAATGCCTTCGCAAGCGGATTTGATTATTCCTTTCTTTAAACATTTCGCTTATCCGTTGGGGATTGTGGGTTTCGTTATTTTGACCTACATCGTGATTGTTGGCACAAGTAACGCCGTCAATTTGACGGACGGCTTGGATGGTTTGGCCATTTTGCCGTGTGCGATGGTGGGGAGTGCTTTGGGGATCTTCGCTTACGTAGTTGGCCGTTATGACTTTGCTCACTACTTGCTCTTTCCTCATATTCCGGGGGCAGGTGAATTAGTGGTGGTTTGTGCTGCTTTAGCCGGTGCCGGTTTGGCCTTTTTATGGTTTAACGCTCACCCGGCACAAGTCTTTATGGGTGACGTTGGTGCTTTGGCATTGGGTGGCGCATTAGGAACAATTGCCGTTATCACGCGTCAAGAGTTTGTGTTGGCCATCATGGGTGGGATTTTTGTGGTAGAAACTTTGTCTGTCATGATTCAAACCACCTACTTCCGGTATTCGGGTGGTCGTCGTATTTTCTTGATGGCCCCGTTGCACCACCATTTCGAATTAAAGGGTTGGAAAGAAACTCAAGTGGTGACGCGCTTTTGGATCATTACCTTTATTTTGGTTTTGATCGGTTTGTCGACGTTAAAGATTCGCTAATCAAAAGGTGAAAATCATGAGCAAGGCTTTAGTGATCGGTTTAGGGGCTTCAGGGGTGGCTTGTACCCAATTCCTTATCAAACGCGGTTACGAGGTGATCGGAACCGATACGCGTGAAACGCCCCCGTCATTGGAGCGCTTGCAAACGTTGCCAGCTTTTACCTTTAAGCGTCTATCTGATGCTCAAGCTTCGTTAGACGAGGTCGAATTCGTGGTGATTTCACCGGGAATTTCCCCCTATTACTCAGAAGTCGCACCGATCATTTCTAAGGCTCAATCGATGCAATTGCCTTGGTTTGGCGAGATCGAATTATTTGCTCGTGAATTAGAGCATCTTAAAAATGAGCGCCAATACGAACCGATTGTCTTAGCGATTACCGGTACAAATGGGAAAACGACGACAACGGTTTTAACGACCAAAATGGCCGAGGCCAGTGGGAAATTTGCTGTTGCCGCGGGCAACATTGGTCCTAATGCCGTAACGGAATTGGATCGCTATTTAGAAGAAGGACGGTTGCCTGATGTTTGGGTGTTAGAGCTCTCAAGCTTTCAATTAGAGTCAACGCATACATTGGCTCCGACGGCCGCTGCTTTGTTAAATATCACCCAAGATCACTTAGATTGGCACGGTTCGATGCAGGCGTATATGGACGCCAAAGCCCATATTTTCCAATCAGAAAAGACGGTGCGTGTCCTCAATCGTGATGATGCCGGTGTGATGCAGTACGCTAACGTAGCTCACGTGGCCACTTTCGGTGAATCAGCACCTGAGGGTGAAAATCAATGGGGCTTGGTCAAAGACGACGAGCTATTCTGGTTGGCCTACAACGAAGATGATTCCATTGCGCTTTCTAAGCGCAAGGTGTTGCCGGGCGAGCTTTTACAACGCTTGATGCCCGAAGAAGCATTAAAGATTCGCGGTCGTCACAATACGATGAATGCTCTTGCGGCGCTCGCTTTAATTCATGCTGCCAACTTACCTTTAGCCGATGCCATTCGTGCGCTTTCCAATTACACGGGTGAAGCTCATCGTGTTCAATATGCCTTAACGGTCGATGGCGTGGACTACATCGACGACAGTAAGGGGACCAATGTTGGTGCAACGGTGGCTGCACTGGAAGGTTTGGGCGCCACCGGTAAGAAGATGGTGGTCATTTTGGGCGGTGACGGTAAAGGACAAGATTTTTCACCGATTGCTCAATCGATGGCCCTTCATGCTCGCGGTGCGGTGTTAATCGGTCGCGATGCGCCTTTGATTGAAAAAGCTTTAGCAGGTGCAACCTACCCCGTGCAAAAGGCTCAAACATTACCAGAAGCAGTGCAGATGTGCGCTCAGATGGCCAAAACAGGCGACTATGTTTTGTTGTCACCTGCTTGCGCCAGCTGGGACATGTTTAGAGATTACGCACAACGAAGTGAAATTTTTATTGAAAGTGCTCGTGCGCTTGAAAAGAACTGATTTTCGGTCGAATGTTCCAGTTTAAAAACCTTTTTAAAAGTCAAAACACAAAGCCTGAACAGTGGGGTCAAGGCCGACGCTTTGGCTCCGTCTCCAGTGTTGATTATTCATTGTTGGGAACGATTGCGGCGCTCTTAGTGATTGGCGCCATTATGGTCTATTCGGCTTCCATTTCTTTGGCAGACTCGCCGAAGTATCAAACGAGTGAATACCATTTTATTCTTCGACACTTGATCTACATGGGTGTCGGTATTTCTGCCGGTTTGTGCGTCTTTAATGTGCCCATCGATAAGTGGGAACGATTGAGTTACCCTCTGGCCATTCTGGGGATTATTTGCTTACTTTTGGTTTTTGTTCCTGGACTAGGGAAAAGCGTTAACGGTGCTACGCGCTGGATTGGGTTTGGCCCTGTCAATTTGCAAGTTTCAGAAGTCGTGAAATTCGTTTCCGTTTTAGTGATTGCAAAATTTACGATTGAACGGCAAGCGTATATGCACTCCATTACTCGTGCTCTTTTACCTGTGCTTGCCTATGTCTTTTTCGTAGCGGGTTTATTAGCGATTCAGCCTGACTTAGGGGCAACGGTTGTGATCGCAAGTATTGTGATCGGTATTGTCTTTTTGGCCGGATTGAGCTGGAGAATCATTTTTACACTCGGCACCTTCCTCGTGGTCACCATTATTTCATCTGTGGTACTGTCGCCTTGGCGTACCGCTCGCGTGTTTGCTTATCTCAACCCGTGGGATCCAGAAAATCAAATCGGTAAAGCCTATCAGTTAACGCACTCTTTGATTGCCTTTGGTCGCGGTGAAATTTTTGGTGTTGGGTTAGGAGCCAGTGTTGAAAAAATGAACTATTTACCTGAAGCGCATACGGACTTTATTTTGGCCGTAATCGGTGAGGAGTGCGGACTGCTTGGGTTTACTGTTGTCTTAGGCCTTTTTTATTGGCTTGTTCGCAGTGCTTTTGAAATCGGACGCCAAGCGGTTCGTTTGGATATGGTCTATGCTGGATTGGTTGCTCAAGGCGTGGGACTCTGGATTGGGGTACAGGCTTTAATTAACATCGGTGTTGCGATTGGCGTTTTCCCAACCAAGGGGTTAACGTTGCCTTTGGTGAGCTATGGGGGTTCGTCATTGGTCATCACACTATGTGCGCTGGCGTTATTGATTCGAGTCGATTTTGAAAACCGCTTATTAATGCGCGGTAAACGGAGAAGAGAATGAGTGATCGAAACCATTTGATTATTGCTGCTGCGGGTACAGGCGGTCATGTGATGCCGGGTTTGGCTGTGGCCGAAGAGATGAAAAAGCGCGGTTGGACGGTTTCGTGGATCGGAACTCCCGTGGGAATGGAGGGTCGTTTGGTCGGTCAGCGTGGCATTGATTTCGACGCATTGGATTTCACGGGTATGCGTGGCAAAGGCTTGGGTCATGCCATCAAAGGTGCATTCAAGTTGGTGAAATCCTGTTTTAAAGCCAAAGAAATTGTTGACGACAGGGATGCTGACGTGGTTTTTTCCACCGGAGGCTATATTGCTGTGCCTGCCGCTTTCGGTGCTCGAGCCGAAGGCAAACCGTTGGTCATGATGAATTGCGACGCAGGAAGCCTCATGAGCGTGCGTGTCGTGATGCCCGTGGCTTCTGCCGTGATGTGCGGTTTTGACGGAGAATGCGCTCAAAGGGCCGGTAAAAAAGCCATTGTTTCCGGCAATCCTGTTCGTGAAGAGATTCTTCATTTACCCAAGCCGGCTGAGCGTTATGCTGGCCGCACGGGACGTCAGCACTTATTGGTGTTTGGTGGTTCTTTAGGCGCAAAGGTTCTTAACGAAACCGTGCCTCGCGCTTTGGCTTTATTCGATGAAAGTATTCGTCCGACGGTTACTCACCAATGTGGGAAAAATGCAGTAGAAAGCGTTAAAGAAACGTACCGCTCTTTGGGAATTGAAGCTGAAGTTGTCAGTTTTATTGACGATATGGCCAGTGCCTATGAAAAGGCGGATCTTGTTGTTTGCCGAGCCGGTGCCACGACCGTGAGTGAATTAACCGCTGGTGGCATCCCTGCTATCTTGGTGCCTTTTGTGGTTTCTACGACTCAGCACCAATTGGGTAACGCTCAGTATTTACAAGCTCATGATGCGGGTATTTTGCTCGAACAAAAGCATTTAACGGCTGAGAATTTGTATAACCAGTTGCGGTCTTTGGATCGAGAACGTTTGTTATCAATGGCGCAAAATGCTCAAAAATTAGGCCATTTGGATGCGGCAAAAACCGTTGCCGACACCATT
>USIM01000025.1 GCA_900554675.1 uncultured Sutterella sp. | reverse complement strand
CAATTAAAGGCGACGAGCAGCGTTAATCTTGCTGAAAGTTTCTTCGGCCACGTTCGCAGCAGCTTCCTTAAAGTCTTCACCGGAAGAGGCGTATAAGATCGCGCGGCTTGAATTAATCATCATGCCCATCTTGTTTTCAGTGACGCCGGCAGAAACGCAAGCATTAATGTCACCGCCTTGAGCGCCAATCCCCGGTACTAACAAGGGCATGTCCCCCACGATTTGACGGACTTGAGCAATTTCATTGGGGTAGGTAGCACCCACCACCAAACCCAATTGACCGTTCTTATTCCAGGGGCCTGCAGCCAATGCGGCAACGTGCTGATAAATCGGTTTGCCATCGACCATCAACATTTGGATGTCGTTACCGCCCTTGTTGGACGTGCGACACAAAAGAATAGCACCACGGTCTTCGTATTCGAGGTAAGGTTCGACCGAGTCAAAACCCATGTAAGGCGACAAAGTCACGGCATCGGCGTTGTAGCGCACGAAAGCTTCACGAGCATAGTGTTTGGCCGTGGAACCGATGTCGCCACGCTTACTATCTAACACCACAGGAATATTGGGGTAGTTTTCGTGAATGTAGGAAATAATGGCTTTTAATTGTTCTTCAGCTCCACGTGAGGCGAAGTAAGCGATTTGCGGCTTAAAAGCGCAAGCGTAAGGAGCGGTTGCATCGACGATAGCCGTGCAGAATTCGTAAAAGGCATAGTCTTTGCCTTTAAGATGAGCCGGTAAACGATGCTTATCCGGATCTAAACCCACGCACAAAAGAGATTGGCTTTCAGCCCAACGATTTTGTAATTTCTCAATAAAAGTCATTTTAAAAACTCGAACCTAACAAGATCACGACCTATTAATTATAGACGTTTTTCTTTTCTAGCCCTTAAGGAAAACCCATTGAATTACGGCATCCAAGGGGGCATCGGTGCTCGTTGCACGGTCTCCCTCGACAACACCAAAGATGGCATAGCGTTTACCGCTTTTGGCTTGAATGACACCGGCAACCGATTTCACGCCGTTTAAAAGCCCCGTTTTAATGTAAGCGGAACCGGGGGCCACTTGGCGACGGCGCATGGTGCCGTCCGTGGCGGAGACGGGGAAGGTGCTTACCCATTCAGGCATTCGAGGACTTTTCCAGCCGTAGGCAATGATTTGTGTCATAGCGCTTGCCGTCACAAAACTCTCTCTTGAGAGTCCGCTGCCGTTATCAACATAAACCGTGCCGGGTTTGACTTTAACGCTTTGGGTTAGCCAATTTTGAAGTGCAGAGCGCGCCATGGGGTAATCGGCTCCTGATTTTTCATCATTGGCAATGAGGCCAAGTGTGAGATAAATGTGGCGAGCCAAAACGTTGTTACTGAATTTATTTGTTAAGCGACTCACGTTAACCAAATCGTCGGAGTAAGCCGTGTAAAGTGGATTGGCCTTGTCGGGAATGACGCCTTTGACAACGTCGCCCCGCCAACTATCCATCTCATCGAGTAAAGGTTCTAATAAGGCTTGCCAATAGCTTTCAGGGTTACTGAAAATGTAGGAAAGATCCTTAGCAGGGCAACTTTTCGGAAATCCTCCGTCAAAGGTGGGCTCCCATTCGTTTTTGAGATTGAGTTTTAAGGCATGGCGCCAACCAACGCAGTTGGCGTTGGTGGAGACGAGTTTCACGGTTTTTGGAGCTTCAAAACCTTTTAGCGCAGGTGTTGTCGTGATGTGGGCAATGCCTTTTTCATAATCGGGCTCAAAGTGAAGGGTAACGGCCTGATAGTTAATCAAAGCGGCATCGGCTTCTTTCATGTAGGGGCGGTGAACTTCTTCGCCGAATTGGACGCTCGTTTTGTCCGTTGCAAAAAGCGTGCGGTCAATCACGATGTCGCCTCGGATTTTCTCTAACCCTTGGGCTTTCATGGCAGAGAGGTCTCGCCAGAGACGTTCAATCACATAGGTGGGGTCACCGCCGCCTCGGATATATAACGGGCCATCAATCACACCATCGTCCATCGGTTCATCGGTCAAATACTGCGTGCGCCAACGCCAGTTGGGGCCAAGGGTTTCTAAGGCAGCCAATGTTGTAATGATTTTTTCGGTCGAGGCAGGCGAAACTTTTTGAGCAGCTCGCCAATTTAATTTCACTTTACCGCCATCCAAAGGACGGACGCTGACGGCAAGTTGACGCGAAGAAAGATGATTCTTTTTAAGGGCTTTTTGAACCGAAGTCGGTAGTTTTTGTTGCGCTGAAAAAGAATTTGGTGAATAAAAACAAATGGATAGCGCAAATATCGGCAATAAAAGGGAGAATTTTAGAATTTTTTGCATTTTTGCCCTTGAAAATGGAAAAAGTATCCCCACATATGCCAATATACGAAGGAATTTTTCGGACATAGGAATTGTTCCTATCAATAGTACCGAAATTCTGTATGAATGGAATCGCCCAAGATAAGAGATAATGTGGCGTTTCGTAAAAAAGGTTTCATTGAAAGTTAGGAGAAATCAAATGCAAATTCGTCCGTTACATGACCGTGTGATCGTCAAGCGTTTGGAAGTTGAACGTACTACCGCTAGCGGTATCGTTCTTCCCGATAGCGCCGGTGAAAAGCCCGATCAAGGTGAAGTTTTGGCTGTCGGTCCTGGTAAGCGTGATGATGCCGGCAAGTTGATCCCGATGGATGTCAAGGTCGGTGATCGTGTTTTGTTCGGTAAGTATGCTGGTCAAACCGTCAAGGTTGATGGTGAAGAATACCTCGTGATGCGCGAAGAAGACATCATGGGCGTTCTCTGCTAATTTCTTGCATTTCGATTTATTTGTTTTTGGAGTAATAACTCATGTCTGCTAAGCAAGTGCTTTTTGGTGAAGACGGCCGCGTCCGTATGGTTCGCGGTATTAACACGTTGGCTAATGCCGTTAAGGTCACGTTGGGCCCGAAGGGTCGTAACGTTGTGCTCGATCGTAACTTCGGTAGCCCGTTGGTGACGAAGGACGGTGTGACGGTTGCCCGCGAAATCGAATTGAAAGATAAGTTTGAAAACATGGGCGCTCAAATGGTCCGCGAAGTTGCTTCCAAGACCAATGACAACGCCGGTGACGGTACGACGACGGCTACGGTTTTGGCCCAAGCCATCGTGGTTGAAGGTATGAAGTTTGTTGCCGCCGGCATGAATCCGATGGATTTGAAGCGCGGTATCGACAAGGCTGTGGCTGTGGCTGTTGAAGAATTGAAGAAGCTCAGCAAGCCCGTCACGACCACCAAGGAAATCGCTCAAGTCGGTTCTATTTCCGCCAATAGCGACGTGGAAATCGGTGAAATCATCGCCGAAGCCATGGAAAAGGTCGGTAAGGAAGGCGTCATCACGGTTGAAGACGGCAAGTCCTTGAAGAACGAATTGGATGTGGTCGAAGGTATGCAATTTGACCGCGGTTACTTGTCTCCGTACTTCATCACGAACCCGGACAAGCAAGTTGCTGTTTTGGATAACCCCTTCATCTTGTTGCACGACCAAAAGATCAGCAACATCCGTGACCTTTTGCCGATTTTGGAACAAGTCGCTAAGGCCGGTCGTCCGTTGATGATCATCACGGAAGATTTGGAAGGCGAAGCTTTGGCAACGTTGGTTGTTAACAGCTTGCGTGGTATCTTGAAGGTCTGCGCTGTGAAGGCTCCTGGCTTTGGTGACCGTCGTAAGGCCACGCTCGAAGATATCGCCATCTTGACGGGCGGCACGTTGATCACGAAGGATCTCGGTTTGTCCTTGGATAAGACGACGCTCGAACACTTGGGTCAAGCCAAGCGCATCGAAGTCAACAAGGAAAACACGACCATCATCAATGGCGCCGGTAACCCTGAATTGATCGAAGCTCGTGTGAAGAACATCCGCACGCAAATCGACGCTGTTACGTCTGACTACGATCGTGAAAAGCTCCAAGAACGTGTGGCTAAGTTGGCCGGTGGCGTTGCTTTGTTGAAGATCGGTGCTGCTACCGAAGTCGAAATGAAGGAAAAGAAGGCTCGCGTTGACGACGCATTGCATGCTACGCGTGCTGCTGTTGAAGAAGGCGTGGTTCCTGGCGGTGGTGTTGCTCTCGTTCGTGCTCAAAAGGCTGTTGCCGGTCTTAAGGGCGACAACGAAGAACAAACGGCCGGTATCAAGATCGTTTTGCGTGCCATGGAAGAACCGATGCGTCAAATCGTCTCCAACGCCGGTCTCGAACCCAGCGTCGTTGTGAACGCTGTCGCTAACGGCGAAGGCAACTACGGCTTTAACGCTCAAACGAGTTCCTACGGCGACATGATCGAAATGGGCGTGTTGGATCCGACGAAGGTAACGCGTACGGCTTTGCAAAACGCCGCTTCTGTTGCTAGCTTGATCTTGACGACGGATTGCATGATTGGTGATTTGCCTGAAGATGTTAAGCCGATGCCCTCCGGCATGGGCGGCATGGACGGCATGCCGATGATGTAATCGGATTCCATAAGAATTTGATTCCTTGATCAAAAAAGCGATCCGAGACATGATGTTTTCGGATCGCTTTTTCTCTATTTCGAAATGGCACAAACCGTTTACAACGTCCCTGATCTTAAGCCCGGTGAAATTCATCGTGCTGAAGAAATTATTCATCGCTCACGCTTTATCGTGACGATGGCGCGCGTCACCAATACCGAGGAAGCCAAGGCTTTTATCGATCGCATTCGTGAAGAGCACGCCACGGCAACACATAACTGCTGGGCCTATGTCGCAGGCGAGCCCGGAAGCACCGCTCAGGTTGGCGCAAGCGACGACGGGGAACCGAAGGGCACGGCAGGACGCCCGATGCTCACGGTCCTTTTGCACTGTGGAGTGGGTGAAGTCGCCGCCGTTGTGACGCGGTATTTTGGTGGTATTCTCTTGGGCACGGGTGGTCTTGTGAGGGCCTATCAGGGGCTTACCAAATTAGGATTGGAATCTCTCCCAATTCGAGAACGTGTGCCGTGTCAAAAAGTTCGCTTCACCTTAGAGCATCGTTTTGTCAATATTGCTTTGCGTGAATTTGAATCAGTGAACGCTCAGATTCTGGAAAAAGACTTTGGGATGGACGTGACGTTTTTGCTTGATGTGCCTCTTGAGCATGTTGACACTCTCATTAACACCCTGACAGAAAAGACTGCCGCCAACCTTTTGGTCGAAATCGAAGAAGATCGGGCGTAAAGGCGAGAGTGCCTTTTGGCTTTTATCAACGCATGAGGCTTTTTGGCAAGAGTTTTTCTCCTTGAGACAGGATAATAAGTCAAGGAGGTTTAGCCCATGCAGCACCGAACCATTGAGGTCGAAGTTCCAAGCCACTACGCAGAGCGACTGGAAGCTTTTGCTCAAATTCATCAATGCTCTTCATCTGAAGTGATCACTCGCAGTTTAGAGTTGCTTTTTAGCACCTATTTTTCGAGAGCCAAAGAGAAGATGACCGAGGATGAATTTCAAGCCTTGATGAAACAGTTGCACAATACCTCCGATTTGAAGCAATCTTGAAGTCATGATTTTCAACAATTGGGTTGAAAATTTTCCAAATAAAGCGGTTTTTTTGATGAAAAACTGACTTTTCCATTAAAAGTTTGAGTTAGCTCAAACTTTTTTTTAGTCGACAAAAATACAAACTTGTCAATTAAAAGAATTTCGACTTTGAACTATCTAATTCATTGAAATGTAAAGAAAATTATTTTTCTTTTTAGAAGTTATCAAGAAACTTGATTAGAAAAAAATCCCTACACATTTTTTGCATTGCGATTTGATGTAAGTAAAAAGCTCTATTTTTCTTCTCATGCGAGCGATTAAGTGTAAACGAGTCTTTATTTAATAATTTCAAAGGGTTAGTATTATTTGGAGGGAAATGTTCGAAAAACAATAGGCATTTGGCAAATAATTGTCGACCTTTTGTTGAAACAATTCGACGGTTGTGAGGTTGTACGATTTTCTTGCATGGATAAACTTTCACCTCACGACGCCAAAAGTGACTCCAAGAGTTCTGAAAGGGGCGTTTAGAAGAAATAAAGAAGAAAAATTTTTGCTTGGATCGACAAGGAGAGCAAAATGACGTTAAAGATTAAAGCAACGATGATGGCCGTGATGATGGCAGCAACCGGCGTGATGGCACAAGCTCAAGCAGCAGAGGTGTATACGGCCGGTGCCAACATGGCTTTTGCTCCGTTTGAATTTGTGGATGAGAATAATCAACCGGCTGGTTTTGAAATGGACTTGATCCGTGCAATCGGTAAGGCCCAAGGCGTTGAAATCAAGTTGCAAAATATGCCGTTTGACGGTTTGATTCCGGCTTTGCAAACGCGCGCCATTGACTTTGCCATCAGTGGCATGACGATTACGGAACAACGTGCTCGTCGCGTGCTTTTCTCTAAGCCCTACTATCAATCCGGTTTGGCCGTGATGGTTCGTGAAGCCAACAAGGCGAAGTATCCGACGATTGATAGCATCAAGGGTAAGCAACTGTGTGCACAAATTGGTACCACGGGTGCCATTACGGCTCCCAAGTTCTCCGGTCAAAACGTTAAGGAATTTAACTCTGCTCCGGAAGCATTCTTAGAATTACAAAATGGCGGTTGTGAAGCCGTCGTGCATGATAAGCCTGTGATGGATTACTATATGGCTCGTCGTGGCACTCAAGGAATGTACCGTTTGCCTGAAGCCCTGTCGGCTGAAGACTACGGGATTGCCGTGGCAAAGAATAACAAGAAGATGCAAGAGTTCGTGAACCAAGGCTTGGAAAAGGTTAAAGCCAACGGTGAATACGACCGTATTTACACGAAGTGGTTCGGGGCTCAGAAGTAATTTCGAAGACAATTCGAATACAGACTGAAAGGATTTTTCATGAAAAAGACGATTGTGGGGGCACTTGCTGCCGTTGGGATGGCCTTTAGTGTTCAAGCCGGCACGATTACGATCGGCACGGAAGCCACCTTTGCTCCGTTTGAATTTATGGACGAGCAAACCCATGAAGTCACGGGCTTCGATATTGATGTGATTCGCGCAATGGCCAAGGCCGTGGGCGACGATATCAAAATTCATAACATGGGTTTTGATGCATTGATTCCGTCCTTGCAAACCGGTGTGATTGATGTGACGGCTGCCGCCATGACGATCACGCCTGAGCGTCAAGCGCGTATCGATTTCACGAGTCCTTATTACCAATCCGGTTTGGTGATTTTGATTCGTAAGGCTGACCAAGCTAAGTACGACGGTTTAAAGAGCTTGGAACGTCAACGCCTTTGTGCTCAAATCGGTACGACCGGTGCTATGGCTGCCAATCGCGTGAAGGGCGCCAAGGTAACGGAATTCAATAGCATTACCGAAGCCTTCATGGAATTAAAGAACTTAGGCTGTGAGGCCGTGTTAAACGACAAGCCTGTTGTTGACTACTACCTTGCTCGCCGCGGTGACAAGACGGTAATGACCGTCAATCAAGTTTTTGATGCCGAAAATTACGGTATGGGCGTCAAAAAGGGCAATAAAGCACTTTTGGAAAAACTCAATAAGGGTATGGAAATCATCCGTGCCAATGGTGAGTATGACAAGATCTACCAAAAGTGGTTTGGCGCTCGCCAATAATCAATAACAACGAAAAGGCAAAACATCGACATGTTTGATTTTCAATTAATCATCGACTCTTTCCCGCTCTTGTTGGTCGGAGCCGGTGTTACGCTCAAAATTACGGCCATTAGTGTGGGCTTAGGTTTGCTCTTTGGTCTTTTTATCGGGATTGCTCAAATTTCCCGTGTGGCCATTTTCCGCATTCCCGCAAAGATCTATGTGGACTTCTTGCGCGGTACGCCGCTCTTGGTGCAAATTTTTATGATCTATTTTGCGTTGCCGATGTTAATCGGTACGCGTATCGATCCGTTCATTGCAGCCATTGTGGCTTGTAGTATCAATAGTAGTGCTTACATCGCAGAAATCTTCCGCGGCGGTATTCTCTCTATTGATAAGGGCCAAATGGAAGCCGGTCGTTCTTTGGGTTTGAATTGGTCTCAAACGATGCGATTCGTGGTGATTCCGCAAGCCTTTAAGCGCATTATTCCGCCGCTTGGCAATGAATTTATTGCCATGTTGAAGGACTCTTCTTTGGTCTCCGTCATTGGCTTTGAAGAATTGACCCGTCAAGGTCAGTTGATCATCGCCAGTACCTACGGTGCAATGGAAATTTGGACGGCTGTGGCTTTGATTTACTTAGCCTTGACCTTCCCGATTACTCGTTTAGTGGCTTACCTTGAAAAGAGATACAAGTAATGATCGTAATTAAGAATTTAAAAAAGGCCTACGGAGATCATGTGGTTTTGCCGTGCGTCAACATGGAAATTAAAGCCAAAGAAGTGGTGGTGATCATTGGTCCCTCTGGTTCGGGTAAGAGCACGTTGTTGCGCAGTATCACGCACTTGGAAACGCCGACAGATGGTCACATCTATATCGATGGCGAAGAAATTGATGATAAGAAGAACATCGACCGCATTCGTGCTGAAGTCGGTATGGTGTTCCAACACTTCAATTTGTTTGAGAACATGACCGTTTTGCAAAATTTGACCCTTGCTCCGATTCAAGTGCGCAAGATGGATCCGAAAAAGGCCGAAGAAATCGCTATGAACTTGCTCGACAAGGTGGGCTTGCGCAGTAAGAGCGATTCCTATCCGTCTCAGTTGTCCGGCGGTCAAAAGCAACGTGTCGCCATTGCGCGTGCTTTGGCTATGCGCCCGAAAGCTTTGTTGTTTGATGAACCGACCTCTGCCCTTGACCCGGAAATGGTTAAGGAAGTGTTGGACGTTATGAAGCAATTGGCCAACGAAGGCATGACCATGGTGGTGGTGACGCACGAAATGGGTTTTGCCCGTGAAGTGGGTGACCGTGTTATCTTCATGGACGGCGGCAGTGTCGTTGAAGAAGGTACGCCGGATCAAATCTTCAGCAACCCGCAACACAATCGTACGAAGTCGTTCTTGTCTAAGGTTCTTTAATCTTAAATAGACACTCACTTCAAACAAAATCCCTCAGTTTTCTTGCTTAGAATCTGAGGGATTTTCCTATAAGTAGAGTTTTTTCAAACTAAAGATCATCGCTTAGCAAAAAGTCTCTCAGTTTGATGTGTCGTACAGTACTCGTTGAGTAGTCAATGTCATCGTTGGTAATGATGATTTTTTGTCGACTCTGATCCACTTTGTTAAATAGAGCAAATTCTCGGTTATAGGTACTTTCTTCGGCAATGCTATAGGCCACTTGTATCAGGTATTGGCGATTATTTTTTCCCGACTTTGACACTTCTAAGTACAAAAAACCGCTGTAAAAGCCCTATTACCCTGAACTCCCGCGAAACTAGTCTTTAAGTAGTCTGGTCGGGAC
>USIM01000024.1 GCA_900554675.1 uncultured Sutterella sp. | reverse complement strand
ACCGTGATGGAAGTTAAGATACCCAAGGCAAAGATCAAGACGCCAAGCTTGGCACCCTTAGAGGGTTCAACATTAAAGCGGTCAGCAATGTTAGCGTGCAATTCCGTGTATTGACCCGTTTCCACACGATGCAAGAACACGGGATCCTTTTCCAATTCGCTACCGCGCCAGTTTACGGACAAGCAAGCGCAGAGGATGGCGATGAAGTACGTCGGCACAGAAACAGAAAGGATGTCTAAGAGCGTGTAGCCGTAAGCGGACATGATGCCCACCATGGCGGCCATGGCAGCACTCATGGGGCTAGCCATCACGCCGATACCGGCGCAAATCACAGAGGCAGAAACAGCGCGTTCCGGACGAATCTTAGCCGACGCTGCCACTTCAGCGACCACCGGGTAAACGGCAAAAGCCACATAGGCCGTACCCACGAAAATCACGAACATGGAGCAAACGATCGGACCCACAAAGTTAATGGCGCGAGGCCACTTGCGAAGCAACTTTTCAGCCAAGCCCACCAAGAAGTCCAAACCACCGGAGCCTTGCAACACACTCGTACAAGCAATCACTGCGGTGATAATCAACAAAACAGACACCGGAGGAGAGCCCGGTTGCATATCAAAGCCTAAAACCAAAATGCTCACACCGAAACCACCGGCGGCACCTAAGCCAACACCGCCGAAGCGGCCACCGACAGCAAGGCAGAAGAGCACAACGGCGAGCTGAAGCCAAAACTCAAGATCGACCATTTTTTGTCCTTGAAAGTAGATAGAAGATATAAGAAAAAGAGCGCCGCACAATGGTCACTCTATTAATTAGGTCGAATTGTAAGCGTCTTTTAACGAAAATTCGACGACAAATACTCGAACAAATATCGACAAAATCCGAGGATTGCTCGACAATCTGTTGATAAGTATTCGTTTTTCCTAGAAAAATAGCAAGGATTATTACAATAACTTTTGTAATGGTAGTAGGGAATCTACTAAATTGTCGACAATTTATAAAATCGTCCTATTAGGTGAAATCCTGTAAGTAATTGAGATTACGGTTATTTTGAGAACATTGTCCTATAATCACAAACGTATCAATTTTTTTGTAAAGAACAAAAATGCAACGCAACGACAATTTGTTCGAACTGATTCGCGATCACTTGCAAGCTCAAGCCAGAAACGGTGAACGCATTGACACGGAAACGGAGCTTGCTAAGCAATTCGGCGTAACGCGTTACCGTATTCGTAAAGAATTGGACGTGCTCACGCAAATGGGGATTTTGGTTCGAACACCCAAGCGTGGAACGACCGTTCGTGAGGTCGGGGCCAACAGTCTTCGAAATCAAATCCAAATGCGCTTTGACGTTGCCAATTTTGATATCGGGGAGTTTATCGAGGCGCGTGCTTTGGTGGAATGCTCTTTGATGCCTTTAATCACGCGTCGTATTACGCCGGCTTTGGCCTCTCGCCTTGAGGGTACGCTCAATAAAATTGAAGAGCATGCCGATGAACCGTTGGTAGCTGACCGTTTTGACCGAGAATTCCACCTTCTATTATTAGAAGGCTGTGGCAATCGTGTCTTACAGGTCTTCTCGGGTGTTTTGGTCACCTACTTTGAAAAGACTGCCCATCGTGTTGCCAAAATGGATCGGGCCTTTTTCTTAGAAGTGGCCCGTCAAGAACGTGAAATCTTGCATGCGATTCGTATGGGCGAAGCTCAAAAAGCCTCTGACCTTTTGCGTGCCCACTTGATGGAACAATCGCAATTGTTGCCGCTCTAATCAAAAGTGCCGGTTAAGTGGAAAAAGGGAACAGTTTTGAGGCTGCTCCCTTTTTTGCACTTAGATGCTTCTAATTAAATCTTATCCATGAATTCGCAATAAGAGTCACGATTGAGGATCGGTTTAAAGTTATCGCAAATCTTCACCGCTTCTTCGGCATCGTCCCAGAGCAAATCAATAATACAACCGGCAAGCACCTTGACCGTTTTGTTGTAGGCGGTCTTGTGATCTTCTAAGACGTAGTTGGCGCCGTGTAAAACGCCTCGAGCGCAACCCACCCACGGGTGAACCACAGGCATTAAGTGACTCACATCGCCCATGTCGGTACTGCCGGCGGAGTGTTCGCCGTTAAAGACGTGTTCGGCACCAAAAATTTCAATAGCGTTGTCGCGCAAGAACCCCTTAAAGGCTTCGTCAGGACGCAACGGAAGGTAGCCCGGCAAATCCTTGATTTCACACGTAGCACCAATGGCATCGGCACCAGCCTTAAGTGCGCGGTTAATCGCTTTGTTGTAACCGGCAAGCGCTTCAATATTAGAGGCGCGCACGTAGCTTTCCATTTTGACGCGATCGGGGATGACGTTAACCAAGTCGCCGCCCGCAGTGATAATCGGGTGGAAACGCACGCAGTCGGCTTCTCTAAAGGTTTCACGAATGGCGTTAACGCCCATTACGCCCATCATGGCGGCGTTTAAAGCGTTGACGCCTTGATCGGGAGCACCAGCGGCGTGAGCAGCCTTGCCGCGGTATTCAATGAGTTTGCCGATAAAGCCATTGCAGGAAGCGCCTACCGCGAAATCGCCTTCAACGTCTTGGGTCGTATTGGCATGCATTTGCATAGCCATGTCAATGTCTTCAAAGGCGCCTTCGGCAATCAATTGAGCCTTGCCGCCAAGATAGCGAAGTTTTCCTTCTTTTTTGAGTTCATTGCGGTAGTCAATTTCAACATACTCTTCAGCGAGCACGGCGAAAAAGACCACATCGCCTCCGAGGTACTTCATGACATCGGCATCCTTAAAGGCCATGGCAACGCCCAAAAGGTTGGCTAATTGGACGTTGTGACCGCAGCAGTGAGCTGCGCCCGTCTTTGCATCGCTATTGGGGTGATCACGACAGATGATGGCGTCGAGCTCAGCTAAAAGCGCGAGAGTCTTTCGAGAGGCCTTCCCTTTAGCACGAGCTTTGACAGCCGTCAACGCAGCGCCACACTCGCATTGCATCCCAAGGGCTTGAAGTGCATTTTTCACTTTTTCTTGCGTGACATTTTCTTTAAAGCCCAATTCAGGTTCTTGGAAGATGTTTTCACCAAAGGCTTCGATGTCGGCAAAGCGAGCGTCAATGGCGTCAAAGACCTTGTTTTTGAGTTCTTGTTTATTCATGATCAAATTCCTAATTAGAAGATGCCTTCGAGGTGCAATACAAATTCAGCCAAGACCGTTGCGCAAAGGAAGCTACCGGCAGCCACGGCCAAAGCTACAGGAACAATACGCCACGACAATTGCTTGAAGGCTTCAAAATCTTTACCTAAGCACAAACCGCCGTAAGCCAAGATGGGCGTCGTGATCGCAAGGAAGCTCACTTGCTTGGTGTAGGACAAGAGCCAATCACCGCCCGGGAAACCCGGAACCGACACAACCACAGCAACGACCGAGACCCAAAAGACCATGGGAAGCGCACGAAAGCCCGGAAGCATACTGATGACGATACCCACAAAGGCGATGACCACTAAGAGTAAGCACCCGATCGAGGGGCCGGCTAAGGGCGAATCGTAACCAACGACATTGGCCAATAACGAGTAAGCGGCCGTGACCAACAAAATGAAGAGATAGTCTTTTAATTTGGCGATGTTTTCTAACATGATGATTCTCCGACATTAATTTTTTATTAGTTATTGGCAGGGGCTTCGACATTGTTTTCGATAGCCTCGTCATTTTGACGACGATCGCCCGTAAAGAATTCATAAACCTTGATCGTCACGGGCAACGAGACAAAGAGGGCAAAGTAGATGCCGAGAATCGAGGTCATTAAGTTAGCGGCAGCAGCGTAAGCTTGAATAAGTTGTGCGTCAGCAGGATAGGCGGCAATGATCGAACCCATACCGGCAGCCATCATACTGGCCGAACCGATACCAACACCCATGGCCAAAGCGTGCGGGTGGAAAATGCCCATTTGAGCAACGATCCCTGCTAAGAGCGAAATCCATAAAGCGCCAAAGACCGTACCGCAGATGTACATACCCATCACGCCACGACCTTCAGGGCTCGATAAACCGAACTTTTCACCGATAATGGCAACGTTGGCTTCACGGTCAATCGAGTAGCAAGCACCGATCGCTTCGCGCTTCATCTTCAACAAAAGCGCCACGGGCAAACCAAAGATGATCGTACCGAAGAAGTGACCGAATTCTTGCAAAATCAGCGCCCAGCCCGAATTTAAGAGCGTTTCTAAATTCGGACCAATATCGAGACCAATTTTGGCAATGAGAACCAACATGGCAATCGGCATGAATTTGGCGGCACGATCCATTTGCTTGCTATTCAAAATACGCAAGGCCGGGGCACTCAAGATACCGCCGATCACTAAGGCGTAGAGAAGAGGGAGAAGGACGACCAGGCCAAACTTTTGGATACCGATCATTTCGGCTAAGACGACAACGATGGCCGCCAATAGATGCAATTTGAGATTCTTGACTGCTTGCATGATGCAATGCTCCATAGTTTTTGTATCGGTAGATACAAAGCCGCTTGGGTTTTTGTTAATACCTGAGAATTGTTTGTTAACCAACCCATACATTTCGGGCTATGTGTAAGACAATTCCGACAAGTCGGCGATTAAATTGTTAGTTGTTTGGTTGAGATTGTGATGATTGGCTCGAGAGGAGGAGGTCCATCACTGACCTGAATCACGTAGCTGCTTAGCGAGAGCTACGAGATGATGATGTGGATGTGGATGTGCTAGAGGAGGAAGAGCGGGCACAAGCCAGGCAAGCATTAGCGATAAGGTTCAAATAGTCTGGCAGTGCCAGTCGTACTAAACAGTTACACATGATGAAACTCCACAGAAAAATTTTGTTATAACGCCGATCATGAGGGTATGTCGGGTATTTGTATTTTTTACTGTACCGCAGATTTTTTCGTGTTACAACCCATAAATTCAGGCAACTAGGCACTTCAAACTAGAGATTGATGCGAAGAAAAAAATCCCGCAAGCGTTGATACTTGCGGGATCGGTTTGATTTCAATTGATTTTTTTAAATGTCGAATTGATTGGTCATGATCGGCTTACTACCCAAGAGTTTCATGATCGGCGTCAAATTTTCTTGGTGTTGCAAGTTCAGTAAAAAGTCCGCAATGGCTTCCACGATGTCGTTAGAGAAGACCATACCGGCGATATCACGGTACTTGGCCATCAAGGCTTCGTCGCTCACCGGATTTTGCGGTGCGCCCAAGGGGAATTGCACGCATTCGGTGAAGCTGCGACCGTCGGTCGTATGAATCGTGACGATCGGTTCATCATCATCTTTTTGCGTCGGATCGATTTCAAATTCCACCAAATCCATACCGCGACGGATACGAGCGTCGTGACGGTTTGTGCGCGTGTAAGCCGTTAAATTGGCGGCACCGAAAACCAAGCGAGCGGCAATGCCATAGGCAATACTCATTTGAGCCGCGGGCATCGGGTCGAGCTTGCGACCACCGCACATGCCGTGCACAAACGGATTAATTTTGATGTGAATCTTGGCAATGTCAGCAGGTTCCAATTTTTGAGCCGCCATGATGATGTTCACGGCATCAATGGAAGAGTGGGAGCTGCGGCAAGAAGCGTGCGGTTTAATTGACACGCGGCCAAGTTTCCAATTTTTCCCTAAGTCGCGAAGCCAAGCATCAGGGTCTTGGCTCTCGGGCGCAAAGGTCTTTGAGAAACCACCCCAAACCTCTTCAAAAGCCATTTTGGGGCCGGTGAAACCTTCACGAGCCAAAAGGCAGGCGAGAAGACCGCCGTGAGAGGCGTTACCCACGTGCAAGCGTTTATTTTGAGCGCCATCGTGAACGAATGACCATTGGCCAGCGGCAAAACTCGTGGCAATGCCCAATGCGGCTTGCATTTTTTCAACGTCAAGTCCTAAGAGGCGGCCGACGGCGGCCGTTGCACCAAAGACACCACACGTACCCGTGGAGTGCCAACCAGCGCCGTTATGCGGTTCGTAAGCGCCGCAAGATTCCAAGGCTCGGCGAGCCAAGTCATAGCCCAAAACGATGGCGACAATGAATTCTTTACCCGTGATCGGGCGATCGCAAAGCGAGAGTGCTGCAAAAGCTGCCGGCACCACAACGGCGCCTGAGTGGTCGCAGCCGTTGGTATCGTCCAACTCAAACGTGTGAGCGGAAACGCCGTTACTTAAAGCCGCATTACGAGCGGAAACCTTAATGCCTTTACCCCAAAGCGGAACATCGCCACTTTGTTCGCCGCAAATCGTGAAAACTTGATTTAAAAGTCGCGTCTCGGGACTAACGGCCCCTGCGATACCGGCGCCGACGCTATCCAAGATGTGGCGTTGAGCCTTCGTGATCAATTCAGTGGGGATGTCTTCGAATTTCGTCCAAACGACAAAACGAGCCAATTGTTCGGAAATTAAGTGAGGATTCGTGTCTGGCATAGTGAGTGCTCGATCGTAGAAAAAGGTTAAGTGCCGATCCTTTTTGCGAAAGATCGGCACTGAGATCATTTAGCTAAATCATTTTAATAGAAAATTTGAGCCAAAACCCAACCGGCAGCCACACCGGTGAGAATGTGGACAAAGCCCGGAATGATGTAGCTGTGGTTGACAACGTATTTACCCAAGCGCGTCGTACCCGTGCGGTCAAATGCCGTACAACCGATTTGTGCACCACCCGGGATGATGAAGTCGCCGCAGGTAGCCGGATACAAAGCAATCAACAACGGGGCCGGGATACCGATGGCAACACCCAAAGGCATCAAGGAGGCAACCGTAGCAGAGGGGCTCAAAATCACTGCGGAGAAGCAGAAGAGCACCACACCGAAGAGCATCGGAGCCGATTGAGCCATCGTCGTGAAGAGGTCGAGGAACAAGGGCTTATAGGCCGTAAAGAACGTATCCGTCAACCAAGACACACCGAACACACCTACCACACCGATGAGGCCGGAGCGGAAGACGGAGCCGGAGGCAAACTTGTGGCTCGGAACCTTACAGAAGACGATGATGAAAAGACCCACGCCCAACATCAACATTTGGATCAAGGACGGAATCGGCAACGTCTTCATCTTGCCGGCGATTTCCCATGCAGGCAAAAGACCCTTAAACGTACCGAAGATAATCACGGTCAAAACACCCATCAAGAAGATGGCAACAGAGAGTTTTTCGCCCTTCGTGGCTTCGATCGGGCCCTTGTCTTGCTTAACCACTAATTCTTGGTATTCACCGGCTTGAACGCGACGGATGAATTCCGGATCCTTTTCAAGTTCCGTACCCTTCCAGAAGACGGCCAAGCAGGTGCAAAGCGTAGCGACGATGAAGGCCGGGATGGAGATAGCCAAGATCGTGATCAAGGAGATATCCATAACAGCCAAGCTAGCCACCATAGCGGCCGTTGCGGCACTCATAGGACTTGCGACAACAGCGATACCGGCAGAAATCACAGAGGCTGCGATCGGACGTTCCGGACGGATCTTAGCGGAGGCTGCCACTTCGGCCACCACCGGATACACGGCAAAAGCCACATAAGCCGTACCGCACAAAACAACGAAAAGCGAGCAAACGAAGGGGCCGACAATCGTGATGGCACCTGGGAATTTACGAAGCATGCGTTCTGCGACGCGAACCAAAAGGTCCAAACCGCCCGCACCTTGCAAGATACTGGTACATGCGATCACGGCCACGATAATCAAGAGCGTGGAGGTGGGAGGAGAGCCCGGTTGAAGACCAAAGCCCAAGACGAGAATACTAACACCCAAGCCACCGGCAGCACCTAAGCCAACGCCGCCGAAACGACCGCCGACGCCGATACAGACGAGCATCACAGCCAGTTGTAGCCAGAAATTTAAATCGGTTTCCATGATTAAACCTCAAGAGATGAAAAGAGTGACCGGCACTCCACGTGGGGAGAGCCGGTCAATAGTTTTATTAAGCCAAGACAGCTTCTTCGCGAGCTAAAACTTCACGAGCCGTACCGATTTGGTGACGCACAGCTTCCGGAGCCGTACCACCGAAGGACTTACGAGCCTTGACACACGTTTCAAGAGCGATTTCGTGACGGATGTCTTCTTCGATCTTGTCGTTAAATTGACGGTATTCTTCCATCGTCAAGTCGTCTAAGCGCTTACCTTGCTTGATGCAGTAATTGACCATGGAGCCCACAATGTGGTGAGCATCACGGAAGGGCACACCCTTACGAGCGAGGTAGTCGGCCAAGTCCGTGGCGTTGGAGTAACCGAGGTCAGCGTTGTGACGGGTCTTTTCACCGTTAACTGCCATCTTGGCAATCATCGGAGCCATGATGCGAAGGCTGGCTAAAAGCGTATCGATCGAGTCAAACACTTGTTCCTTGTCTTCAGAAAGGTCGGTGTTGTAGGCCAAGGGCAAGCCCTTCATGATCGTGAGCATGGCCATTAAGTTACCGTAGACGCGACCGGTCTTACCACGAATCTTTTCAGCGATATCGGGGTTCTTCTTTTGCGGCATGATGGAAGAGCCCGTGCAGAAGTCGTCAGAGAGTTCAATGAACTTGAAGTCTTGCGTAGAGAACGTGACGAGTTCTTCGGACAAACGGCTCAAGTGCATTTGGCACATGGCAGCACAAGCGTTGAATTCGCACATATGGTCACGGTCACTCACGGAGTCGATGGAGTTGTCGGTCGGAGCATCAAAGCCCAAAGCCTTTGCCGTGAATTCACGGTCGATCGGGAAGTCGGTACCGGCTAAAGCGGCAGAACCCAAGGGGCAGCGACCCATGCGGGTGTAGAGGTTGTCAAAGCGCGTGAAGTCGCGTTCCAACATCCAGAAGAAAGCCATCATCCAGTGGGAGAAGAGAATCGGTTGACCGGTTTGCATGTGGGTGTAACCCGGCATGATAACGTCCATGTTCTTTTCAGCCGTTTCGACGAATTCAGCTTGCAAGGCACGGATGGCTTCTTGAACTTCACGAATCGTGTGACGAAGCATCATCTTCGTCGTTACCGTCGTTTGGTCGTTACGGGAACGAGCCGTGTGCAAACGACCGCCGACAGGGCCGACGATTTCGGTCATGCGCTTTTCAATGGCCATGTGAATATCTTCGTCAGCCGTACGGAAAACGAACTTGCCATCACGGATTTCTTGAGCGACTTGTTCAAGACCTTGGCAGATCGTTTGAGCATCTTCCGTGGAGATGATGCCTTGACGGCCGAGCATAGTGGCGTGGGCTTGGCTACCTTTGATATCGAACGGGCAGTTGCGTTGTTCGATCATAATCGTGGCGTTGAAGTCTTCCACGAGTTTGTTGGCTGCCATATCAAAACGACCGCTACGAGATTTGCTATCCATTTTTAGATTTTCCTTAAAGGGTAAAAAGGGGTTAATTACAGTAATTTGGATTTGAGGTTAAGACCTCTGATTGGTTGTTGAGTAAAT